>JBMYYO010000074.1:0-15224 GCA_049609505.1 Akkermansiaceae bacterium
ATCCCCAAACCCGCCAAATCCTCCAACGAGTTGAGCTGGTAAAGTGATTTACATCATTGTTCCCTCCTTACTTGCCCAGGTGTCTTTCCTGTCTGGCGTTTTACATAACGGCATATTTCATCAGAGCCAGCAAAGCCATGGTCGATGGCAATGGCATCAAGCGTATCTTCTGTTTCAATGAGCCGTTTTGTTAGGTGCTGACAGCGGATTCGCTCGATTTCTTTTTTCGGGCTGTGGCCAAGTGCGTTGATGAATCGTTGCCTCAAACTCTCTCGCGAGGCGGCCATTTTTTGGCATAATTCGGATACCGAAACAGGGCGAGTAAGAGTCTCTTCGCGGATATAGTCGAGAGCATTGGAAACCAATACATCTGATAAGATGACATGGCGTGTGGATTCCCGATGAATGACCTGACCTGGGGGCAATGTGTGCCAGTGGTTGTTAGCAACCCGTTTTCCCCTCATGAGGGCATCGAGCAACTGGATTGCGGCAAAGCCAATCTTGCGACCAGGATAGGAAATGCTGCTTAACGGAGGTTGGGTAGTGTGGCAGAAAACGATATCGTCCGAGATGCCTAACAAGGCTATTTCATCTGGGCATTTGATGCCTATTTTTGTTAGTAATCTGGATGTATAGACACCCGCAATATCATCCTTGAGGAGGAGTCCGCAGGGCTTAGGTAGTGCTTTTAGCTGCTCTTTTAGACATTCCTCGATTTGTGCTGGGCGAGTTCGAGCGGGGTAGCTCGATACAGGCACATCGACCTGATAAAACTCACCGCCACCAGCTTCGACGGCTTTCCGAAAACTAGCCAACCGGAGTTCCGAGTAGAGGCGCATTGATTCGTGCAAGTAGGCAAAGTGTTTCAACCCCAGATTCGCGAGGTGATCGTAGGCGATTTGCCCGACGGCATCGTTGTCGATTGTAACTCGGGGAAGCACAGCACTGTCATCGTCCGGAACCAGTGTGCTCAAGTTGACCACTGAAATACCTGCCTTCCTCCATGCTTTTGCTTCGGCTGTTGTATAGCGATAAACAAGTAGCCCATCGCCTCGCCAGTTTTCATCAATCGGGTAATCAGGAATATCTCCACCTGTCGGCTGATCGAAGTGTAGTTCCATGGCCGTTCCCGTTCTTTGAAAATCCAAAAAACCTTCAAATAAGCGCGAAGCATATCCGGCAATCCATTCGGGTAAACGTATTCCCACTTTAAACCTTCTGCTGCTTCTGGCTCCCATGAAGCTCGGTTTTATCACCGATTTTGTAATAATGCCAACTTTTATTGTAGTAATGCCATTGATTTGAGTATGGGTGGAGGATATAAATAAGTCGTTATGAAAAAACGCTCAATTAATACGATAGTAAGTTTAGCCATGCTCACTGCTGGCACATCTTCAGCTGCCCTTGTAGGTTTGTGGGAGTTTAATGATTCCGGTGACCTTGGAAAAGCTACCGTTGGTACTGATGCCACACTTGACACCGCGACGTATGGGGGCGCAGCAATCACCTCTACAGCGGGTGTTACTGGTGGTGATGGTGCTGCCGCTGTGCCTGTCGATAGTATGCTTGCAATAAATAATCCAATTGGAGTCAATGGTGGCGGGACGACCCGCACGAATGAATACACGATTGTTTTTGATATTCAGATTCCAACATTGGCTAACTGGGTAAGCCAGATATCAACTGATAGATCAGGCGATGGAGATTACTTCTACTCTACCAGCCGTGGACTGGGTGTGTCCTCTGAGGGATACGTTGATGACAGTGATCCGCCATCATTGGTTACTGCAAATGTTTGGCATCGTTTTGTGATCTCGGTTGACAATGGTACCGCACGCACAACTTACGTTGATGGCGTTGATGGATCTACAGTCAATGGTGGGCATGGTTCTGGAGGGCTAGATAGTCGTTGGAGCTTGACTACAGTTTTCGATATGTTCAGTGACAATGGAGGCAACGAGGAAGCTCTTACTAATGTTTCCAATCTTGCGCTGTACGATACCGCTCTTAGCGCGGCTGAAGTTACTGCTCTTGGTGCTGTGGGTACTTCTCTGGCACCTGTGCCTGAGCCATCATCCGCGGCTCTTCTTGGTCTGGGAGGACTTGCTCTGATCATGCGTCGTCGCAAGTAGTTCTATTTTCCTAACCGTAAAATTTTAAAGCCCTTCCCAGCGCAGGGAAGGGCTTTTCTTGTCCCTACACTTCATTTTAACATCACAAACGTATGAAATTATTTGCAAATTACTGTCTATTTGCCACAGCCAGCCTGTTCTTAGCCACCGGTCATCATCTAGCTGCCGTGACTCCTTTTAAGGTCGTTGTGTTAGGTGACACGCAGCGTTATACCAATATCCTCGATGAGGGTGGGGTGGATTTTTTCACCAATCAGACCGAGTGGATCAGAGATAACATCGCGACGGAAAACATCGCTTTTGTCACTCATGTTGGCGATGTCATTCAGGATAGCTCGTCGCGCTGGCCTTATGCGGATGCAGCATACAGTAAGATCGATGGATTGATTCCTTACAGCGTGACCTTTGGGAACCATGACGGCGGTGCTCCAAACGTTTTTGGTTCGGCACGCTACACCAGTTATCCGTGGTATCTGGGGGCAAGTTCTAACGATCTCTGTCATGCCCAGACATTTACCGCAGGCGGCATTACCTATCTGCATATCAACTTGCGGCATAGCTCTAGTGTCGCGGATCGAACCTGGGCGCAGGGCATTATCGATGCCCATCCGGGAAAACCGACGATGATCAGCACCCATGGATACATGGCGGACAACGGCACGGGGCGTGATGGCAATGGAAACAATATCTGGAATGACCTCGTTAACCCGAATGCTCAGGTATTCATGGTCTTCTGTGGCCACGATTGGGTGACGCGGCATGAAATTGATACGACAACGGACGGGCGAAAAGTCCTCCAGTTGCTGGTGGATTGGCAACAGATCATCAATGGCGGCAACGGGTGGTTACAGCTTCTGACTTTTGATCCTGATAACAGCCGTATCCACGTCAATAGCTACTCACCCTTCCTTGATCTGAATCGCACGGACTTCAGTAGTCAATTTAGTATTGATGCGACGTTCAATAGCTCCGGAACAGGTTCTGTTGCGATCAACGGCCTGGTGGGGCCTACTCGTCAGAGCTGGACGGGTGCCGGTGGCGATGCCAACTGGCAAACAGCGGCTAACTGGGGCGGCACCGCTCCCAGTGCGGGGGATATGTTGGTATTTCGCAACCAGCCACAAAAAGTTTCTACCAACAACTATCCTGCGGGCACTGCCTTTGCTGGGATGCATTTTACCACTGGGACATTTTCTAACGGTTACACATTCGGCGGTAACCAGATTACGCTTACCGGAGATGTTGTCAATGGCGCGACTTATGGCCCGAACACGCCGCAGACGGGACCGAAGCTCAACATGCCAATCGTGCTGAGTGGAGATCGGCAATTTAACACCGGAGACTGGGACATGACGTTGAACGGAGTAGTCAGCGGTAATGGATCACTCACCAAAACACACGGTCGGGATTACATCAGAGGCTCTTATGATGGGGGCGTGCACATTGGTGATCTTTACCTTACCAACGTAAACACCTACACGGGAGATACCAAAGTCACGGGCGGTGCTCTGTTTCTGACGAACAATAGTTCGATGAACTCGATTGCGGCTTCTGCTACCCTTGAGGTTTATTACCACGCAGTGCTTCATGTGGGAGGTTTGCAGAATGGCACCTTGGTTCTGTCGTCCGGGCAAACACTCAAAGGGCGTGGTCGGGTCGTTGGCAATACTTCAGCACCAAGCGGCTCTACGATTTCTCCTGGTCATGCCGACCCTAACACTTTCGAGCAAATGGGGAACCTGACAATGGCCACTGGCTCTAACTATCAGGCACGGATAGGCGGCAAAAACGAAGGTGAATACGCCCAGATCGAAGTCACCGGAACGGTTGATCTTGGTGGTGCTACGCTTAACCTGGCCCAGCACGGCAGCTACACCCCGCAAGTGGGCGATGAGCTGATGATTCTTGAAAACGATGCCTCGGATGCGGTGATAAACACCTTTGTCAGTGGTGCTGGTTCGCATCATGCCGCAGGAACGGCCCTGCCGGAAGGCGCGATTGTAAGCACCGATTTTCTTGGCAGCGGACTATCGGCTCAGATTTCTTATCTTGGTGGAACTGGTAACGACATCACGCTGGCAGTTCTTCCGCCTCCAGGTCCGCCTGTGTTCACCAACGATCCTATGTCAACAGTGGATGCGACACTAGACCTACCTTATCAGGGGAGCATCGCTGGTTCAGCTCTCGATAGCGATGGAGATCCTTTGATTTACTCCAAAGTCAACGGTCCAGCATGGTTAACGGTCAATCCCGGCGGCTCACTTTCAGGCACGCCAGCAGCCGGTGACTTAGGTATCAATTCCTTTACCGTTCAGGTTTCCGATGACAATGGCAATAGCGATACCGCAACTCTTCAGATCGCTGTGACGGAAAGAAAACTGGTCGGCTACTGGGACTTTGAAAACAGCAGTGATCTGGCCGCCGCTAATGTTGGTAGTGCTCTTGGTCTAACAGGCGCCATCACTTCGGTAGCTGGCCCTGGTGGCTCTGACGCTGGAGCAGCTGCGGTTGATGTGAATGAATTTCTTACCGTGACCAACCCTATTGGCTCTAACGGTGGCGGCACTCGCACCAACGAATACACATTACTGCTCGATTTTAAGATCCCTACACTCGCGAATTGGATTGCGCTCTTTGACACCAGCGGTGGCGGCGACGGTGATTATTTCTATAGCAGCAGTCGTGGGTTAGGAGTTAGTTCAGAAGGTTATATTGACGATAACGATCCTCCTGCATCCGTCCTGGCTAACACTTGGTATCGCATGGTAGTCACCGTCGATCAGGGCGGTGGACGCAGCACCTATGTGAACGGGGTGTTGGTTGGAAATCATGGCAATGGGATCGTCGATGGCACTCGCTGGAGTTTGGGATCTACATTCACACTATTCTCAGACAACGGAGGCGGGGAAGAAGCCGCTGTCCATGTTTCCGGTGTGCGTTTGTTTAACAAAGCTATGAGTGCCAGTGAAGTGGCTGGGCTGGGTGACATCCATGCCGTTGATACCGATGGCGATTGTGTCGTGGATGCGGTCGATCCGGATGATGACAACGATGGCATGCCAGATGCCTGGGAGACGGCCAACGGCTTAAACAGCTTACTCAATGATCGTGACGGCGATGCTGATGGCGATGGGTTTTCTAACTGGCATGAATACATTGCGCAGACAGACCCTCAGGGCAGCACTTCCAAGCCCGCGGCATCCGTCATACCAGGCAGCACAAGTGGTGAGTATGATCTGGCATTCTCCACCTCTTCGAGTCGTTACTACACCGTTGAATGCAGTGACACCTTGGCTACTGGAAGCTGGCAAAAAATGTCCCTCCCTGTGCTCGGCACTGGGTCTGATATGACGGTGCCTCTAAACACCACTCCCACCCGCAGATTTTACCGGGTGCTGATTGATTTTCCATAAAATCACCAGGGTAAAACACTCGACCGAGTATCCACCTGCCAACTATAACGAACCATGAAAAAGGAACACACTATCATCGGCCTTGTCCTAGCGGGCATCATCTGCATGGAGCCACTCAGTGCACATGACGTGGGGAGAGCCCATAGGCATGGAGATCCGAACCAGCCCAAGCCAGAAGACTTGCCAAAGCTGTCCGATGAGCAGGCATTACGTATTGGTGCCTATGTGCTGGGTTATCAACAAGGACGAGGCATCCACAGTAACGGATTCAACGATACTGAGATAAGTAAAGAGCAGTTCATGAAGGGACTAACAGCGGGCATGAAGGGGGAAAACTCGACCATTTCCGAGCCCGAGATGCGAGCCGCGCTGGCAGCTCTACAAAAAATGTCCCAGCAGCGTGCTCTCGCAAAACAAAAGGCAAAGTTTGCTGGGAAGATTAAGAAAAATAAGGAGTTTCTCACTGCGAACGCCAAGCGTGAGGGGGTAAAAACACTACCCAGCGGATTGCAGTATGAAGTTCTGCAAAAGGGGGGCAAAAAAAAGTATGTTGCACCCGTTGGTGACAAGCCTGATACCAATACAAAGTTCATCCTGCACTACAAAGGCACCCTCATCAGCGGCAAGGAGTTTGACAGTTCTACCAAGCACAACCCAGATGGTAAACCTGCCGAGTTTAACCTCAGGGTTGTACCCGGATTCGCCGAGGCATTGCGGATGATGCCAGTGGGCGCGAAGTGGAAAATCTTCCTACCCTCAGACCTTGCCTATGGAGCCAGTCCACGCGGTCCGGGTGGACCGTTTAGCGCGCTAATCTTTGAGATCGAGCTCGTTGACATCAAACCACCAGCTACCGAACAACCAGCACCCCAGTAGGTGGTGGTTCGCCCAGTCTGATCAGCTACGTCAGAGGAAACCATCTTTCCTTCAGCGATTCAAACGTAAATACTGATGGTTTCAGCGCCAGTAGCTCAAATCCATTGCTCTTTAATGTTGAGACAGATCTAGGAGAGAGATTTGATGTTTCCGCTCAAAACGCGACGGAGGTGAACAATCTTAAAAGCCTCCTAAATGCATTCGAATCCAGCTTATCGTCTGAAGGAACTTTTTGGGATTAAACCACAATTGTTTGCTCTCGCTCAGGACCGTTGCCGATGTAGCTGACGGGTGCTCCAGCGAGCTCACCGAGCCGGGTGAGGTAGGCGCGGGCGTTCTCTGGAAGGTCATCCCAACTACGGGCGGTGGTGGTGTCACACTGCCAGCCGGGGAGCTCTTCGTAAACAGGCGTGGCTTTGTCCCAAGCAGCGCGGTTAGCTGGTGGGAAGTCATGACGTTCACCATCGATCTCGTATGCGGTGCAAACTTGAATAGTTTCGCGCTCATCAAGGCCGTCTAGGATAGTGACAGCGAGGTCTGTGACGCCATTGACCATGCAGGCGTAGCGGATGAGAACCATGTCCAGCCAGCCACAGCGGCGTGGGCGGCCAGTGGTGGCTCCGAACTCCATGCCGCGGGCGTGGAAGTAGGCGGAGATGTCATCATTTTCTGTGACGAATGGACCAGAGCCCACGCGGGTAGTGTAGGCCTTACAGACGCCAACGACGCGGTCGATCGCTGTAGGAGGAAGCCCGGAGCCTGTGCAGGCACCGCCAGAGGTGGTGTTCGATGAAGTGACAAAAGGATAGGTGCCGAAATCGACATCGAGGAATGAGCCTTGCGCGCCTTCAAACAAAATGGTCTTCCCGCTCTTCCATGCATCGTGCAGAGTGGGGATGGTGTTAGTGACGTGCGGGCGGAGTCGCTCAATAGCAGGTGCTATTTCCTGCCAGACTTGATCTGTGGTAAACGTCGGCAGATCGTGGCGTGCGAGAGTTTCGTTGGCATCGGCCAAGCGAATTTCGATCAACTCACGGGCGGTGGTTTCACAAAGGAGATCTGCGAGGCGGAGGCCGTTGCGGTTAGCCTTATCGGCATAGGTAGGGCCGATGCCACGCTTGGTGGTGCCGATTTTGTTTTTACCGAGTGCAGCCTCACGTGCGGCATCAAGCTCACGGTGATAGGGGAGCACGATGTGAGCGCGATCTGAGATGAGTAGTTTGTCCTCAGAAACGGGAATACCTGCTTCTTCGAGATTGGTGATTTCCTTGCAGAGGCCAACTGGATCCATCACCACGCCATTGCCGATGATGCACTTCTTGCCCTCCCAGAGAATGCCGGATGGGACGAGGTGGAGAATGTATTTTTTACCGTTTGCGATGACGGTGTGGCCGGCGTTGTTTCCGCCTTGGCCACGTGCTACCACATCTGCTGTTTCAGTGAGGTAATCGACTATTTTTCCTTTGCCTTCGTCCCCCCATTGGAGACCGCAGATGATGGTGTTCATGTTGGATGATGTTATTCAGCGACTTTTAAGCTCGCTTGGATCGTGGAGAAGATTTTTTCCGCTTGTGGCGTATCTTTGTATGCCTGCTGGGTGATGATGCACCATGATGCGCCGTTGTGCTCGAAGGTGAAAACGATGGCCTCAATGGGAATACCAGCGCGCTGGATGATGAGGTAGCGACCTTCGCGTTTTTTACCGAAGAATGTGCGTAGGACGGATTTGTTGTGCAGCTCGGTGAGTTCCTTTTTGAAAATGCCCTTGAGCTGATTCACCATGAGTCCACTGAGCTTGGCGGGGGCTACTTTATCGCCGTAGTTTTGGATCATGACTTGGATGCCTCCGTCGTTTTTTACAACGATGGTGGGCACTCCTTGCACCTTGGCATCAATGGTCAAATCACTGTCATAGGAGAAGGTGATTCCGTGGCCTTTGTATTGCTTTGTTTCCTCCTGGGCTAAGCTAGAGAGGCTAACGAAGCTAGCTAGGACGGCGATGGCGGTTGTGAGATAATTTTTCATAGTGGTTGTTGGGTTTGTTATTACAGCGGAATATTACGCCTTGAAGTCATCAATCAATCCAGCAAATTCCTCAAAGAAATAGGTGGCATCGTTAGGCCCTGGTGCTGCCTCTGGGTGATACTGCACGGAGAAGGCGGGGAGTTCTTTATGGCGGAAACCTTCTACCGTATCGTCGTTGAGGTTGACGTGGGTGATTTCCACATTGTCTGGCAAGGAGTCTGGATCAGAGGCGAATCCGTGGTTCTGCGCGGTGATGGAGATCTTTCCTGTGCGCAGGTCTTTGACGGGCTGGTTACCGCCACGGTGGCCGAACTTGAGCTTATAGGTAGTGCCGCCAAATGCGTGAGTTAGGATTTGATGCCCAAGGCAGATACCAAATAGGGGAGTCTTACCTAAAAGCTTCTTAACCTCCGCGTGAATGTAATCAAGTGCAGCAGGATCACCTGGACCATTTGAGAGAAATACACCATCTGGTTTCAGTGCTAACACCTCCTCAGCTGGGGTGCGGGAGTTGACAACGGTGACGTTGAAGCCTCCTTGGCGAAGGTGGCGGAGGATATCCCACTTGATGCCAAAGTCATAGGCCACGATGTTGTATTTTACCTCGGGGAGCTCGATGTAGTTTCCTTCTTGCCCGGTGGATGGGTTCGGGATGGTCCACTCGCGAGACTCGCCTTCCCAGAGGTAGTTGGACTCAGTGGAGACTTCTTTTACGAAGTCAGAGCCTTCCATTGGGGTGGAGTCTTTGGCGGCTTGCACCGCTTCTTCCGCAGATAGCTCGGTAGAAATGCAGGATCTCATAGCACCCGCAGAGCGCAGATGCTTGGTGAGCGCGCGCGTATCCACTCCTTCAATGCCGATGATGTTGTGCTCAGAAAAATAATCGGGAAGCGATTGGCGAGAGCGCCAGTTTGAAGCAACTGGGGAAAGCTCGCCGATGACGAACCCACGCACATGCGGCTGGCTGGACTCAGCGTCCTCGGGATTCACCCCGTAGTTTCCGATCATCGGGTAAGTCATGGTCACGATCTGGCCTCGGTAGGAGGGATCTGTAATCACTTCTTGGTAGCCAGTCATTGAGGTATTGAAACATACCTCGCCAGTGGTGGTGCCGGAGTGTCCAAATGCCTCGCCTTCAAAGGTGCGACCGTCTTCCAGTGCAAGAATTGCTTTCATATTTGAGATGCATATTTGAGATGCCGTGGTGCTTCCCTGCCAGCGATCCTGACTGGGTGCGGGCGCACTTTAGGTTTCGTGCATGAAGTTTCAAGTTTCAAGTTCGGGATTCTCCGGGGTCTATGGGAAGGCGGAGGAGACAGTGTCTGGTGGGGTATTAGAACTTCAGTGCGTTAAGCACTTTTTGCAGGGTTAGGCCCTTTTTCTCATCGCGAGCAGTCTCGATGGAAACCATGCACCAGTAAGTTTTCCCCGCTTTGTCTGTGAAGCTGAATGGCTCAGTGGAGAGCATCGCATTATCGGCACCTCCACCTTGCATGTCCACGAAGCCACGGACGTTTTGTTTTAGAGCAGGAAGCTTGTAAACTTTCCACTTTTGGGAAACCCAACGCTGCACTTCAAATTCAATGGCAACGGCTTCATCTTGCACGTTTGGCGCGGTTTTGAGCTTTGCCTTAAACGGCGTGGTGGTGACTTTGATAATAGCTTGGCCGAGAACTAACCGTTGATCGTCCTTCGGCTGGTAGCGGGTGATCATTGTTTTGCCATCCTTGGAGACTTGCCAGTGTGGTGACCATGCTTTACCGATGCCATCGAGCGTCAGTGTGGGGACTTTGGCGCGTGGTTTTTTCCGTGTGAGATCGCCGACGGCACTGAACATTTTTCCCGAAAACTGATCAACTAATTTGCGGCTTTGGTTTTGGGGGATGGCCTTTGGCGCTTTGGCGAAGAGGGGCGTTGCGATGGCAAGCGCGCAGGTGATGAGTGTGAAAGTTTTCATTTTTGTTAGGATGGTTCGGGTAGCTATTTTGAGAATGTATCGCCAGCTGGAGAGTCGGCTGGTGATAGTGTTGCTTGGCCATTAGAGGCTAAGTGATTAAGGCAGTGATAAACGTCTTCTGGATCGGCGTCGATACTATTAGCTAGTTCCTCGGCCGTTTGTGATTCATCGGTAAGGGCGTTTTTAACGGATTGCAGGAGATCGAGGAAGACGCCGGCGGCTTTTTTGCCCGCCTCGACGCCAGGTTGGTGGTAGGCGTTGATGTTGACCAGCAGCGCGTAGATAGAAACCGCACGTTCAAAAAGAGCGATGAGGGCACCTACGGTGGAGGCGTTCACTTCCTCGATGGAGAGTGTGATGGATTTCCTGCCAGACTCATAAAGTGCAGTACGGGTGCCGCGGAGGAACCCTTGCAGGTAATCGGCAGAGGTGGTGTTAGGATCTACCTCCACGCTGTTGCCCTCACGTCCCTTGCGCACCTCGATAAAGGTGGCGAAGAAGTTAGGAACACCATCGCGAAGCTGCTGCACATAAGCATGCTGATCGGTTGAGCCTTTGTTTCCGTAAACGGCGATGCCTTGGTGCACGGTGTTGCCATCGAGATCTTTTTCTTTGCCGAGCGACTCCATCACAAGCTGCTGGAGGTATTTGGAGAAAAGCACAAGCGAATCCTTATAAGGAAGCACTACCATGTCCTTTTCACCCTTACCGCTTCCTGCATGGTGCCAAGCGAGGGCTAGCTGCATGGCGGCATTGGTGGAAACATCCGTGCTGCGCGTCAGCTCATCCATGGTGGTGGCACCTTCTAACAGGGCATCGATGTCGATGCCTTGCAGCGCGGCGGGGACGAGGCCCACGGTGGACATTACCGAGGTGCGTCCTCCCACCCAATCTTCCATCGGGAAGGTGGTGATGAACTGATGCTCCTTGGCGTAGTTATACAACTTAGAGTCATCTCCAGTGACAGCCACGGCGTGTTTTCCAAAGTTCAATCCAGCAGCCTCGTAAGCAGCCTGTGCTTCTAACATGCCATTGCGAGTTTCAGGAGTGCCACCTGACTTGGAGATGACAATAGACAGAGTTTTTTCCAAACCTCCATCCGTTTGCTCGATAGCGGCCAGTGTGGTGTCAACGCCTTTGGGGTCGGTGTTATCAAAGAAAAACGTCTGCACCGGACTGTCCTCACCGAGTGCCTCATTGATGAACTGAGGGCCAAGCGCGGAGCCGCCGATGCCGATGATCAGCAAGTTCTCAAATGCACCACTGCTGAGGGTGTCTGCCGCAAACTTCTTGAGGTCAGCCAAGGGCTCGGTGATCTGAGCCTTGATCTCAGCGGTGGGTGCTAGCTCGGCATTGCGCAGCCAGTAGTGACCGACCATACGCCCCTCGTCAGGGTTCATGATTTCACCTGCTTCGATCGCTTTGATGCCATCGAATGCGCGTGTGATCTCAGTTTGAAGAGTTGCAGGGAAATCGGCGGGTATGTCCATACGAGAGGTATCGATGGAGAAACCGAGTTCAGGGTAGCGGACGTGGGAGTTTTGAAATGCTTGCCAGTTGTTTGTGGACATGAGATGACCATGCTGTTGATTTGCAGTGGGGTCAAGTGTGGCATTAATTCATGTGCGACATTAATCATTGCAGTGTGGTGACGATCTTTATAGCTTACCAGAAGTTAGTTTTTTGAAGATCACTTGGAATCTCATTTTTACCCTAACTACCTGATTAATATGACCACGATTCGATTTTTGTTAGTTACCTTTCTGTTTTCCGTGACTCTTCCAGCCGTATTGGCAGCCGACAGCGTGGAGTCCCTTCGTAAAAAGGCCAAAGCAGGTAGCCTGAAGGCGAAGGTAGAAATTGCCCACCTCTCATTACGTTCCCAACAAGGTGTGGAGTATGATGCGGAGATGATTTTCAAAACATTTACTCAAGGTGCAAAGGCAAATCTATCAAGAGCACATTATGGCTTGGCCAAGTGCTATGTGCTGGGCGTTGATACCAAACCTGATCAAAAACTAGCACTCAAGCACGCTAAGGCATCGGCGAAACTCAACGATCCACAAGGAATACGCTACCTTGGAAACTGCTACCTCTATGGGCGCGGTATGGATAAACCAGATATAGAAAAAGGCATCGGGCTGCTCAAGAAATCCATCAAAATGGGCAACATCATGGCGGAGTATACCTACGCATTCTATCTCACTCAGAATTGTAAGGACGAGGCATCTAACAAAAAAGGATTGGCGATGGTAAACAGCCTCATTAAACGCAAACACCCAGATAGTGCTCACCTATTGGGGATGCTCTATCACGATGGAAGAGCTGGCTTGGAAAATAATCGCGAACAAGCGATGAAGTATTACCGCATGGCGGCTGAGCTTAACCACGCGGATGGATTTCACCAGGTGGGGAATATGTTACTGCAAGATAAGAAACCCAAAGAGGCAATTGGGTGGCTGGTCAAGGGAGTGAATCGCGGCTCATACAATGCTTGCTGGACGCTTTCGAAAATTTTGAAAGCAGATCCCGATCTACAGGAGGAGCCGAACCAATGGGTCGAGTATGCCGAGGTTGCTGCTGTGCGGGGAAACAGGAATGCGCAGGACCAAGTGGCAGGTTATTATTTTTCTGAAGCCGATGAGAAAAATAAGGACTGGATCAAAGCTGCTAAGTTTGCCCATCTAGCTGCAGAGAAGGGAAAATGCCATTGTTGGGATTGGCTAGCGCAGATGTATGTACGGGCCGAGCACGGCATGAAACGCGACTACACAAAGGCACTGAGTTGTTGCCGAAATCATTTTGAACACGGCCATGTGAGCACGCTTTATTTGGCGTTTATTCTCAAGGACTGGAAAAAATACAACCAACTGCCAGAGATCCGCATTAAGAGCTACGCGGCATTTCTTTCTGCCAAAAAACGTGGATCGAAACAACAAACCCAGGCGTTTCTCGATACCGTGGCGAAGTCGATGAAGCTCAGCAAAGAAGACATTGCTGAGGCACAAAAACTTCACGAGGCAGGCTTTCCCAAGCCAGGTTGTAAAATACTTCCAGATGAATAGGCCAGCTACTTTATCTTTTTGAGATTGCGCGCTTTCCAGAGTTTGTAAGCGGTTTCTTCCTTCGCGGTAAAGTTGATGTCTTTATCTGCCTTGCCGAGGTGGAAGGTGGTTTTTTTGATCACCTTTTTGCCATCTACTTTGCGGGCGAAGGCCACCTTGAGTTCGGCACCTTCGGGCTGCTTGTTTAGAAAAGTAAGCAGCAATTTTGTCCCATCTTCTCCATTGAATGGTTGGTCGTTAATACTGAGGATGATGTCGCCTTTTTCTAAATCAGATTTTGATGAAGCACTTCCTTTTTTAATGGTATCGATCATCGGTCGGGTACGGATTTTTTTCTGCACAGTAACCAGTTTCGATTTGAAAGTTAGCCCATGCTCGGGGGCACCTTTGCCAATTTCTAAGCGGAGAAACACATACTGCAAGGTGGTGGATGCACGCGCTCTGATCTCAGGGTCAGTGTGTTTTTCCGCACGAAGGAGAGCTAGGATAACGGCATCGGCATTGTTGGAGGTCTGCTGCACCAACGACTTCATGGCAGCCTCCCGTTGAAGATAGCTTTCATCTCCCATCTGGAGCACAGTATCCTCAAGCGAATCCGCCAGAAGAGATCTACTGAACAGAGCCACACAAACACACAATCGCAGCAATAGGCGAGCACGGTGGATAGCGGTGGGGGAGAGCATAGGATTTGGTTGAGGCTAGAGAATGATGGCCGGGAAGTCAATTCAGCGGTGGGGTGGTGTTTATGATCATCGCTCAAATCCTTCTGAATAAATAGGTTGAACGGGAGGTGTCGGCTGCTAAGGTTTCGGTTAGAAACCTCTAGATATTATGAAATTTATTCAATCGGCCCTGCTTATTGCTGCCTCACTGCTCCTACCTGTAAACTTGAGCCATGCCGCGCTCGGTGATCATTGGCAACGGGTTAGAACGGGCCCAGTAAACTATTATGTCTCAGACGCGATTTGGACAGGCTCAGAATTTTTTGCAGTAGGCACTGGCGTTTATCGGTCTTCCGATGGCACTCATTGGGAGCAGCAAATTGCGTTAGATCATAAAAATCTAACAGGAATTGCTTATTCTGGAAGCATGCTGGTGGCAGTGGGGCTCGATGGGTCTATTCTTTACTCTTCCGATGGAAGCCACTGGAAAAATTCAACATACAGTAGCTCCAGCGATTTCAGAGCTGTCACATGGGCGGGGAATCAGTTCATTGCAGTTGGTGTAAATGGGCATTTAGCGAAGTCCTCTGATGGAATCAATTGGGCGTCGCATAGTTTTCCGTTTTCTATGCCAACGATTAACGATGTAATATGGGCCAACGGACTCATCGTGGCTGTTGGCGCAGGCTCAAACATTGCTGTGTCAACCGATGGTCAAGATTGGGTGAAGACCAATTTGGAGGGAGATTCTCAGACGGCGATTTGGAATGGTAGCCAATTCGTGATTATTGGAAACAAGACGGTTCACAGTTCCCCCGATGGTCTGACTTGGCAGCGGCATGAAATTTCAGCAGAGCACAACTATGGCGGAGTGCTAGAGGCAATTGATTGGGATGGTTCGAAGTATACCATGACAAATTCAAATGGCTATGTCTTCACATCGACAGATGGTATGAATTGGTCAACTGGGCATGCGCGGAGGATTGGGGGCCTTGTTAAGCTGCTCTACATTAATGGTAAACATTACGGTTTTTGGTCCCGACAAAATAGTATCATATCATCATCTAATGGTATTAACTGGGAAGTAATCCACC
>JBMYYO010000075.1:0-15042 GCA_049609505.1 Akkermansiaceae bacterium
ATAGGGGGGGCTTAAGCCACTTTGAGCGGCTTAACATTGGGTAGCGCCGCTGGGAGGGGCTTGGCCTTGCAGAGTGCCTTCTTGGTATTGGAAACGCGGGCACATTTTTTGCAGTAATAAGTAGGCTGATCCGTCAGCGTCACTAGGAGATCGAGACGCTTGGCGATGTCTTTCTCCTTCCACTTGCAGAATGTTTTCAGCTTCGGCATGGAGCTATTGAGACTCATTATCAATAAAAAGCAAGCGTGATTTTGCGGGGAGGCAGGATTTTTTGTTGTATGAGGGGGGTTATCCCATGGGGTAGAGGATGTCCTCAGTGATGTCGTCTATTTTTTGCAGGATATCATCATCGAGTTTTACCTTGGAGGCGGCGATGATGGGATCAAGCTGATCTTCATGGGAGGCTCCAACGATGGTGGAGGCGACAAAATCGTGCTGCTTACTCCAAGCGGTGGCGAGGGTGACGACGTCCATATCTGCGGCTTTGGCGATCTCGATCATACAGGCAGTGGTTTGCAGGCTCTTCGGGTTAACGAAGCGTTCGGCCATGGCTTTTTGACGTGGCTGACCAGTACTGAGATAACGGCTGAAACGTGCGCCGTCTGGGAGTTTTCCATCGTTGTATTTTCCAGTGAGCACACCGCCAGCGAGAGGGCTGTATGGGAGTAGGCTGACGTTCTCTTGCAGGCAAACTTCAGCGAGTTCGTCCTCGAAGCGGCGGTTGTTGATGGAGAAGTTGTTCTGGATGGTATCAATGCGGGCGAGGTCGTGGAGGTCACTGGTCCAGAGGGATTTCATCAGTCCGTAGGAGTCCTCATTACTGGTGCCGATGGTGCGGATTTTTCCTTCGCGGACGAGTTCATCGAGCGCTTCTAGGGTGTCGAGCGCACGCATGTCGTGATCAGTCCAGTGGATTTGGTAGAGATCAATGTAGTCGGTTTTGAGTCTCTTGAGGCTGCCTTCTACGGCTTTGCGGATGTTGTGCCGGTCAAGTGCCGCCTTGCCGCCGCGGACGGGTGGGTTCCACCAGCCGTGGGCGGGGCCAGCGACTTTGGTGGCGATGATAATGCTGTCTCGCTCGCGGTTTTTCATCCAATCGCCAACCCACTCCTCGGTGATGCCGGCGGTTTCTTTTTTCGCAGGAACGGGATAAACCTCTGCGGTGTCGAAGAAATCGATGCCCGCATCGGCGGCTTTATCCATGATGCGAAAGCTCTGCTCCTTATCACACTGCTTGCCAAATGTCATGGTGCCCATGCAGATGTCGCTGACCACGATGCCGCTGGTTCCGAGTCGGTTTTGTTTCATGGAAGTTATCATGGATGGATTGTGGAGCTTGGCAAGTCTCGTGATGCCTGCTATGCCACGCGGCATGCAAAACATCATTGATCTTGCCATGTTGATCGCGCTTCAAGCTGTGCTCGGGTTTGATAATCTACTCTACATCTCGTTAGAATCAAAACGAGCGCCTCTGGAAAAACAGAAAGCCGTGCGTATATGGGGAATTGGTCTCGCTGTGGTGCTGCGCATTTGTTTGCTCTTCCTTCTGCTGTTTATGTTAGACTCCTTTAAGAAGGAGTGGTTCAGCTATCACAGTGATTGGGTGGACGTTAAAATGAACTTTGCAGCAGCCATTACTTTGTTTGGTGGAGTGTTTATCATCTACACTGCGGTGAAGGAGGTGATGCACATGATGAGCCTAGAGGAATCCCATGACAATAAGAAGGATAGGAAAGGCGCATCGGTGCAAAAAGTCGTCGCTCTGATCGTGATGATGAATGTGATTTTCTCCTTTGATTCTATTCTCAGTGCAATGGCGATCACGAAGGTCGCTTGGATCATGGTGACGGCCATTTTGATTAGTGGCGTGCTGATGATCGTGCTGGCGGATAAGGTTTCTGAATTCCTCCAAAAAAATCGACTCTACGAGGTGCTGGGATTGTTTATCTTGTTTATTGTAGGAATCTTGCTCGTCTCTGAGGGGGGGGAGAAAGCGAGCCTGAGTTTCTTCGGCCACCCCATCGAGGCGATGAGCAAAACGACATTCTATTTTGTCATCGCGGTGTTGGTTCTCGTTGATATTGTGCAAGGGCGGTATCAGAAAAAGCTCATGGCAGAAAAAGTCAGGAAACATGGTGACCTAAGCTAGGGGGATTCAAAAGGGCAACACTCGCCCCATACAAAAAAACGGAGCCACCTTGCGATGACTCCGTTTATTAAATGGTCGGGACTACAGGATTCGAACCTGCGACCTCTTCACCCCCAGCGAAGCGCGCTACCAAACTGCGCCAAGTCCCGATCTTTGTTTTTGCCCGATGTGATTTCACTCACATTTGGTAGGCGCGCGCAATTAAGCCCAACACTTAGGAGTTGGCAAGGAAAGATTTTCGTGGCATTCCAAGCCGCCCATGAAACCTGTAAAAATCGCCGTCATCGGTGCCAGCGGATACACTGGCCTCGAACTCCTGCGCCTGCTATTGACTCACCCACATGCTGAGCTGGTCTGTGTGACATCAAGACAAAATGTTGGGCGCACCATCGGCGAGTTGTTCCCTAGGTTCACGGGGGCGATGGCGGCGGATCTGAAATTCATCTCACCAGATGCTGACGCGGTGGCGGAAACGGGAGCGGAGCTGGCATTCTTGGCGTTGCCTCATGGTGTGGCAGCGGGTTATGCATCAAGTTTGTTAGAAAAAGGACTGCGGGTGATCGATCTTAGTGCGGACTTTAGGCTCGATGATCCAGCGGTTTACAAGGAATTCTACGATGGCGATCACCCAGCGCCTGAGCTGTTGGGAGAGGCTGTGTATGGCCTTCCTGAAGTGCGGAGGGATGAGATCAAGGGCGCGAGACTTGTCGCTGCTCCTGGCTGCTATCCCACTAGCATAAGCTTGCCATTGCTGCCTCTCCTGCGGGAAAAACTTATCGATCCAGGAGGCATTGTCACCTGCTCCATGTCAGGCGTGAGTGGTGCGGGTCGCAAGGCTGATCTCTCGTTGATTTTCTGTGAGTGTAATGAAAGCGTACGTGCATACGGAGTGCCCAAACATCGTCATCTATCAGAAATCGAACAAGAACTCAGCAAGGCGGCCGAGCAAGAAGTTTGTATCTCGTTTACGCCCCACCTGGTGCCAGTGCACAATGGGATCTGCACCACCACAAGTGCGAGGCTAACAGGCGGTGCAGATGCCGTGCAGGCTGCCCTGGAGTCTGCCTATGGCGATGAGTTTTTTGTTAGGTTGTTAGGCCGTGGCGGTTGTGCTGATACCAAGAATGTTACGGGGACAAACTTCATCGACATCGGCTGGAACTATGACGCGCGCACTGGGCGGGTATTACTGCTCAGCGCAGAGGATAACTTAGGCAAAGGAGCAGGTGGTCAAGCGGTGCAGATATTCAACCTGATGTGTGGATTTTCTGAAACTGACGGGTTGCAAAATTTCTAAACACCCGCCAAGCTGGTTCTCTGTCATGCCTCATTCACGGGATAAAATGGTCATCAAAAAGATCAAGGGGGGAGTCTGCGCGCCGCGTGGGTTTCTAGCCTCGGCTGTGAGTGCGGGTATTAAAAACCCCGATGATCCACGGCTCGATCTTGCACTGATCTATTCCACCCATCCATGCACAGCGGCTGGCACGTTTACTAGAAACCAAATCAAAGCCGCGCCAGTGAAAGTTTCTCAAGCCTACATGAAGGCGGACAAAGTGCAGGCGATCGTGGCCAACAGTGGCAACGCGAATGCCTGCACTGGAATGCAGGGGCTGAGCGACGCTCGGAACACGTGCAAAGCGATCGCAAAAGGCCTAGGGCTACGGCAACGTCAGGTCGCTGTGTGCTCCACGGGTGTGATCGGTTTGCCCATGCCGATGACGAGAATTGAGCCAAAGTTCGCAAGTCTGTTAGAAGGCTTGGGCGACAAAAACGGCGAAGACGTAGCTCGTGCCATTATGACCAGTGATACCTGCAAAAAGGAAATTGCTGTGTCGGTGAAAATTGGTGATCACACCGTGCGGATCGGTGCCTGCGCCAAGGGGGCGGGTATGATTTGTCCGAGCATGGCGACGATGCTCTGCTTCATCACCACAGATGCCAATGTCAGTGCAGCATGTTTACAAAAAGGAATCTACGATGCCGTGGACACATCCTTTAACCGCATCACCATTGATGGCGATATGAGCACAAACGACACCGTGCTCGTGCTCGCCAACGGCCAGTCAGGAATGCCGTCGATCAAACGAAACTCGCCAGAGTGCCATAAGCTACGTGAGGCCATGCAGTATGTGATGCTCAAGATGGCAAAGGCTCTCGTTAGAGATGGTGAGCGGGTGACGAAATTTGTCACCGTTGAAGTCAAGGGCGCGCGCACCCATAATGATGCCCAGCGCGTTGCCGAAGCTGTGGCTAACTCCGCCTTAGTGAAGAGCTCATGGAATGGCAATGATCCGAACTGGGGGCGCATCATCCATGCCGTTGGCTACTCGCGAGCTAGTGTAAGAGAAGAATTGATTGATATCCATTACAACGGCAAATCAGCCTGCCTCGGTGGTCTCCAATCAAAAACCGTGATGGACACATTGCGTAACATCGTTGCCAAAGATAAATTCACCGTCACCATCAATCTGAATCAGGGTAAGGCAGAGTATGAAGTTTACTCCAGTGATCTCTCACCAGAATACATTGATTTCAACCGTTCCGAATACGCCTACTGGAAGCAGGCACGGAAAGACGGTTTGGTTTAGCTAATCTGCATGATGTTTCTTGACTCTTGCTGGGCAATTTTTCATTCTCCCCCAAGCCATGAGTAACCCTGCCGAATCCCGCTCCTTCAAACGTGTCATTCTTAAACTCAGCGGAGAGGCGCTGCGTGAGCCTGGAAGTCAGGACAACATCTCACCGGAGATCGTTGAGCGAGTTGCTAAGGAGATTAAAAACGCGGCGGACTCAGGCGTTGAAATTGGAGTGGTCTGCGGCGGCGGAAACTTCTGGCGTGGTGCGAGTGCCAGTGCCCGAGGTATGGATCGCGCAACGGCGGATTACGTTGGCATGCTTGCTACTGTGATGAACGCGCTGGCTCTGCAGGGAGCACTTGAGGCAGAAGGGGTGCAGTGTGTGGTGCACTCTGCGATCGAAATGAAAAATGTCGCGGAGCCATTCATTCGCCGTAAGGCATCCCGCATGTTGTCCTCCGGCACCGTAGTAATTTTTGCAGCTGGCACTGGCAGCCCGTTTTTCTCAACGGATACCACAGCGGCATTACGTGCCAGCGAAATGGGTGCGGATGCCATTATGAAAGCGACCATGGTCGATGGCGTTTACTGCTCAGACCCGAAGAAAAACCCTGATGCCGTGCGCTATGAAACGGTCACCTTCCAAGAGTGCCTTGCTCAAAACCTCAAGGTGATGGACTCCACCGCATTCACCCTCTGCATGGACAACGATATACCAATCATCGTCTTTGACATCGGCGGAAAAGGAAACATCACCAGCGCGCTCGCGGGCGCTGACATCGGCACCGTTGTCCACAAGGGCTAATCTCACTCAACACTCACAATTTAACATCCAAAAATCATATCATGGAACCTGACCAAGCACTCAAAGACACAGAAGCAAACATGCAAAAAGCCGTGGAATACATCGTTCACGAGTTTGCTGCCGTCCGCACCGGAAAAGCCAGCCCAGCACTTGTTGAGAACCTCGATGTGCACGTCGCCAGCTACGGTAGCAGCATGAAGGTAAAAGGTTTAGCCGTTATCACGGTGCCAGAGCCGCGCATGATCATGGTGCAGCCATTTGATCCTACCACTACCAAGGACATTGAAAAAGCAATCATCGAAAGCAACACCGGGCTGAATCCTGCCAACGAAGGGAAACATCTCCGTATTCCCGTGCCAGAGCTCTCCGAGGAGCGCCGTAAGGATATGGTGAAGCTTGTAAAAGGCCAAGCCGAGGAAGGGCGTGTCCGCGTCCGCGCCTGCCGCAAAGATGGTATGGATGCCGCAAAAAAAATGAAGGCATCAAATGCACTCACCGAGGACGGGATGCATGATTTTGAATCAAGTGTGCAGGAGCTAACAAATAAGTTTATCAAAGAAATCGACGATCAACTAGCCGCCAAGGAAGTTGAGTTGATGACTGTCTAGCACCTCATGTCTTACACAGCTGATTCTGCTCGCTATGATGGCCGTATGCCGTATCGGCGCTGCGGAAACTCGGGCCTAAAACTCCCAGCAATCTCTCTTGGTTGCTGGCATAATTTTGGCGATGTCGATGATCAGGAAACCTCCCGTGCCATTTTGCACAGGGCGTTTGATCTTGGTATCACGCACTTTGACTTTGCCAATAACTACGGTCCGCCCCCCGGCTCTGCTGAGAGCAACTGCGGCCGCATCCTTACCCAGGACTTCCAAGCCCATCGGGATGAGTTAATCATATCCAGCAAAGCGGGATACCTCATGTGGGACGGACCATACGGCGAGTGGGGCTCACGCAAGTACTTGCTCAGCTCGCTCGATCAATCGCTTGAGCGGCTCCAGCTTGATTACGTTGATGTTTTCTACTCGCACCGCCCTGATCCGGATACTCCACCGGAAGAAACCATGGGGGCACTCGCCACGGCCGTGCAGCAGGGCAAGGCACTCTATGTTGGTATTTCTAACTACCCAGCAGAGATGGCTGAGCAAGCGATCAATATTCTCGCCAGCATGGGCATACGCTGTCTCATTCACCAGCCGAGATATAATATTTTTGACCGTTGGATCGAAGGCGGTCTAACGGATGTGTTACAGGAAAAAGGCGTAGGCTGTATTCCGTTTTCACCACTGGCACAAGGTCTTCTAACAAACCGTTACCTCGATGGCATTCCGCCCGACTCAAGAGCCGGCAAAGAACACGGATTCCTCCAGCAAAGCCAAGTGGATGACTACCTCGAGCAGATTGGTAAGCTCAATCAACTGGCGGAGCAACGTGGGCAATCCCTCGCTCAGATGGCACTTGCTTGGGTGCTGCATCACCCCGCCGTGACCTCAGCATTAATAGGTGCATCCAGTGTGCAGCAGCTAGAGCAAAACGTCGCGTGCCTAGAGAACCTCACCTTCACCGATGAGGAGATGCGCCAGATCCATGACTGCGTCAGCGGGTAGAGTGAAGAATCCGATTTTTTGTGACAAAACTAGGACGGGAAGATATCCTATATTCGTGAAAGAAACCCGTTGCCTTTAGCGCAAGTTTATCTATATTCGCCGCACCGAAACCGTTTTTGAGGTTATTTAGCCTCACCCAAAATGCCGGGATGGTGGAATTGGTAGACACGCCAGATTTAGGATCTGGTGCCCTTTGGGCGTGCAGGTTCGACCCCTGTTCCCGGTATTTCTTTTTTGAAAACAAAACCCAACCGATCTTTTAGATCACAATTATTATGGACGAACTCAAACAACAACTAATGGACAAGCTGGGCCTCGACGAGGGTGCCAGCAATCAAGCAATCGAAATGGTGCTCGGATTTGTAAAAGATAAACTGCCTGAGAACATGCAGGGAATCGTTGACTCCGTAGCCAAGGGCGAAATGCCGGACACTGGAGATCTTTTAGACAAGGCCAAAGGGCTTTTCGGAGGCTAATCTAGCTGCCCACTATCTCAATTATACGCGCACGCTGGTGGGTTTCCACTAGGTGCGCGTTTTTTGTGTTTATATTTATGTGTGCAGTTCTGACAAATGGCATTGCATCTTGGATAAGATTTGCGTAAATACATGCGTCTTCCCACAGCACTATGCCTAGAGTTACCATTTCAGAACCTGGAAAAACCCCACAACCGTATCGTTTTAAACTTGAGCGCGAGCTGATTAAAATCGGCCGTGGCGGTGAAAATGACATTATCATCGAGTGTGGTTCAGCCTCTACAAACCACTGCGTGATTCAAAGAATGGAGGGTGGTTACATTCTACGCGATAAGGGATCTACCAACGGCATCAAGCTAGATGACACCCAAATGAATATCATCGATCTTTTCGATGGCATGGAAGTTCTTGTAGGGGATGTGCCTCTCAAGTTTCAGCTATCGGATGAAGAGCAAGATAAGCTGGGTGAGGAAAACTTCGTATCTCAAGAAAAGAAAAAATTACCCAATTTAGAGGAGGAGGCTCAGCCTAAGCGCAGACCTTCTACATCATCTCCAAGGGCATCACACACACCGCGCCCTCAGCCAGTGGTGCAGCAGCCATCGGGTGGTGCTGGGAAAACGCTCTTGGTGTTTGTCCTGATGATCGTCGCTATTTTTGCAGGTATGTATATCCGCCACTCGAAGGAGACAGGTCAATCGCTCATTGATACTTTGGCAGGAAAGAATAAACCTGCAGAAGAAGCACCCACAAAAGAAGGTGCAAAAGAGGGAGAGGGTAGCGCACCCAGCGAGGGCACAGCTCCTTCTGAGTAATGGGCATGAGCCAACATGGCTTAAAACACCATGGGTATTATTGGAGCCGCCCATGGGTGGTCTTTCTGGCTGTTCTGTTAGCCATAGTTTGGATCGCTGATAGCTACGTGTCTTACCAAGAAGCGGGGGTTGTTCCTCCGGGTGATGACCCTGCCTACTATTATGATGAGCGTGGTGTTATCGAGGGGCTTCACGTTTCCATGCTAATTGCTGAGCAGGGAGAATCTGTCACGCTGTTAGAGCGGTTAGTCGTCGGTGCGGAAACGCCAGATCAAGTGCGCCAGAGGGCTATAAGATACCTAGAACATGCCCGTGCGCGGTCGATGCTAGGAAAAGATGGTTTGCTGACTTTGGCGTGTGTTTACTGGGATGCAGGGGAGGCGGCCAAAGCCAGAAGTTGCTTAGAGGACAACGTGTTTTACGCTGGTTTCTCAGGTGATGCGGACACACTTGATCTCTTACTAAACGGTGAAAAGCTCAGGGATGCTACTGTGGATGCTCTGGAGTATCGAGTGAAGAATGACTCTAGAGATTGGGTGGCATGTTTTTTGTTAGAAAAGACATTGGCGGATCTAACTGCAGCAAAGGCTGAACGGCTAAAAGCTATCGTTAACGAGAGGAGGCAGGGGTTACTCATTGCTAATGCCAAAATGAGTATTGTAACATGGCTACTGGTCTTGGCGGGATTGGTATGCCTGTGGAAACTGCTACGGTGTGGGCAGATGTTAGTGCCTGCGCAAGGTGTAGCTGTTTCCAGACTCCCGAGCCTTTGGCCGCTGGCAGTGGTCATTATTGCTTTCACGGCTGGGGAGTTTCTAGCTGATGAGGTTCACGAGTTCCTTTGGAATTGTGTTGGTGAATCCTACAGTGAAATGGATTACTGGATTTATAGTCTCAGCATTGATGCTCTGTGGCGGATTTTGGGTGTGATTGTGCTAGTCACCGTCTTCTATCGCAGGCCGAGCTATGCCTACAGGTCTTTAATGAAACCAGTGCCAAAACTCATGCATTGGGTTCTAGCAGCGCTTGCCGTGACGTGGTTGATCGATGAAGTTTTCTATCTCATTCCTGCTGGATGGTTTCCCCGTGATACAACGATTGGTTTGCAGTGGGAAGACTACGGGTGGGGTGGACTAGTGCTTGGCTTGGTGTCCGGAGTGATTTTGGCTCCCATCTGTGAGGAAATCGTTTTTCGCGGGTTTTTATACAATGCAATCAAGAACCGCTTGGGCACACATGCAGGCGTATGGCTATCTGCCATCGTCTTTGGGGCAATCCATTTTTATGGGGTTCAGGATCTGATTGCGGTGGGGATGTTTGGAGTGGTGATGGGGTATCTGTATCACCTCACTGGATCACTATGGCCGTGTATTCTTTGCCATGCATTGTTTAATCTGATCATCACCGTCTGGGATTGGACGCTCTATAGCAGTCCATACGAGTTCTGGTCGATTTCGTGACTTTGGAGAATGCGGTGAGGCTACTTTTTATGGAGCCATGCGTGGGAGGCATAGCGTTGCTCAGCCAGAGATCTAGCGGTTTCTGAAAAGTTAGCTGATGGCTCGTAGAGTGCTATTTTATCGGCAAGGAGGCTACTTAGTTTTTCGCCAAGATCTGAGAGGGAAACATCCGCCTGAACGCTGCCTTGATGGAGCAGTCCGTGCCGGGTTCTGCGTTGCCCTGCACCTGCAATTTTTTTACCCGTGTGGTCAACGATGTCATAGGCAACTGGGTTGATGAAGCAGGTGTTCCCTCCCTGTTGAGAATCAGCTGTGATAAGCTGTGCATCAGCACCAAGCTCAAGAAGCGCAGCAGCTAACAGCTGGTGAATACGCTGGTAGCTCTCTGCCCCACGGCTAGCAGCTAGTGGGTGTGATCTGGGGATTGCCAGAGTATATGTAAGATCGTAACGATGATCAACAATGCCTCCTCCCGTCCACCGCCGGACGTAGTCTAGCTCATTGTTAGGAGTGCTCGGGTAAGCTGCCTGAGCATCGGCAAGGGGGAGGAAGTAGCCAAAGCTTACCGTGGGGTGTAACCACTGGTAGCAGCGCAAAATTGGTTTTCCAGTGTTGGTTTCTAACAGTATTTGATCCGCTGCCATGTTCTCCACCCCAGTTTTTGGGGTGTTGTCCTTCCAGTAAACGAGGCTGGAAAACAGAGACATGGATGGTTTTGTTAGATTCCGAGTTCTGTTTTTACAGAAACGAATGCCTCCACTGCCTGATCTAACTGCTCGCGAGTGTGGGCGGCAGAAATCTGAGTGCGGATGCGGGCGGTGCCTTGGGGGACCACCGGGAAGAAAAACCCGACGGCGTAGATGCCGTGATCCAAGAGTTTATTGGCAAACTTTTGAGAGAGAGCAGCATCTCCCAGCATCACAGGCGTGATCGGGTGATCTTTACCTGCGATGTCAAAGCCTGTTTGCTCCATAGCTGTGCGGAAGTATTTGGTGTTGTCTTCTAATCGATCCCGAAGCTCGGTGGAGGATTCTAACATGTCTAGCACTTTGATCGTGGCTGCCACGATGGCTGGAGCGACGCTATTAGAGAATAGATAAGGGCGGCTACGCTGGCGCAAGAGATCAATGATTTCTTGTTTGCCGGAGGTAAATCCACCAGAGGCACCGCCGAGTGCCTTGCCAAAGGTGGAGGTGACGATATCGACGCGGCTCATCACATCGTGATACTCAGGTGTGCCGCGTCCCGTTTTTCCTAAGAACCCAGAGGCGTGGGAGTCATCCACCATGACGAGGGCGTTGTATTTTTCTGCGAGGTCGCAGACGCCTTTGAGGTCCGCAATGACGCCGTCCATGGAGAAGACACCATCGGTGGCAATGAGTTTTTGTCCACCATTGGGCCCTGCTTCAGCGTCTGCTTTTTTAAGCTGTTCTTCAAGGGCTGCCATGTCGTTATTGGCATATCGGTAGCGGCGTGCCTTACATAGCCGAACCCCATCAATAATAGAAGCGTGGTTGAGCTGATCAGAAATGATGGCATCATCAGGTCCTAACAATACTTCAAATAATCCACCGTTGGCATCAAAGCATGATGTGTAGAGGATGGTGTCCTCTGTGCCAAGAAAGCCTGCGATACGCTGCTCAAGCTCCCGGTGAAGGGTCTGGGTGCCGCAGATGAAACGTACAGATGCCATGCCAAATCCCCACTTGCGGATGGCGTCTTCTGCTGCCGCCATAATCTCAGGGTTGTCTGCTAGGCCCAGGTAGTTGTTAGCGCACATGATGATGACCTCTTTACCATCATCCAAGGTGACGGATGAATTCTGCGTGGAGGCAAGCTGGCGCTCATGCTTGTAAAGACCTGCTTGATCAATCTCGCCGAGAGTGTCGGCTAGTTTGGTTTGGTAGTTTGTTGGATACATGTGGTGAAAATAAATTAAGAAGTGGGCTCGATGACGTGGTGCAGGTGATCTGCTACTTGCTTTACTCGCTCAGCTCCAAGCGGCGTGTTAAGCACTACCCCGAGAATTAGCAAGCCGTATTGGCTAGGGCAGGGGATGATTTCAAGGGTGGAGTTAGCTCCGATTTTGACGTGGAGGTTTCCCACCGCGGCTGCGCCATCAGTTTGTTGGTTTGCTTGGCGTGATGCCGTAGCGAGTGTACGTGCCACTTGAATGAGCTTGGAGTTTTCTATCTCATCTAACAATATTTGGCCGTCTTCATCGATGAGAAACATGGCGCGTGCTCCGAGGTCATTGCGTAGTAGTTGGCTGAACTCAGTGAGCCGCATCAGAAATGGCCCTCGCGCAGGAACCTCGTGCGGATGAGATGGTAGCTCATCCTCGATGTCTTCTAGGTTTAGTGGATCTAACGGGTCTGGACTTGCTGCGACAGATGCCATGGGCACGGGTTGCTCATGGGATTGGTTCGTTGACACCTGAAAAGGGGAGCCAGGCTCAGCAGGTGTACCACTTGCTTGCGATGGAGGTGTAGGCGGAGCTGATGGGGTGATAATGCCGCTGTCTTGGGCTACTCGTTGGGCTTGCTCTAACGCTTGGCTGACGGGAGGCGGAGTAGCGGAGGTTTCCGCAGCCGGGTGGGGCTGGGAAACAGGAGCCGCTGGTGGTGTGTGGACTGGAGCGGGCTGAGGGGGGGCTTGCTGCGCTGGAGGAGCGGGTGCGGCTGGAGCTGATTGCTGTGCCAGAGTAGGCTCCAAGGTAGGAGTGACTGGGTGAGCTGGTGGGTGAGCCGATGGTGGGTCTTTGGCAAATGGACGCGCTGGTGGGTCAGAACTTTCCCCGTTTCCAGTGAAGCCAACAAAGTCCTCGTCATAACCAGCTTCCTCCGCCTTTTGCTTGAGCTCAGGGACGGGGCGCAAAAGGTTCTCTGCCATTTTGCGTACCTCGTCGGCGTCTAGCCATGACTGAATAGGGTCCATTAACTCTTGCGATTTGTTAGGTGCTAAATTTTGAGAGCACGTTGCTCAAGTTTGGTTTCAATTTCCTGCCGGAGTGAATCAAAAACTGCCAGCACGCCAGCACCTTCCTCCATCACGCCTACGGGAAGACCTTTGGCGCTGGCTCGGACGAAGAGATCATCACGCGGGACGACGGTGCGCATGGTCATTTCCGCTGGCAGAAGTGTGCGTAATGCTTGCACCGCTTCGCGGCTTTCTTGTAGGCGGTTCTGTAACATAGTCATCACCACGCCTAACACATTGAGCTTTGGATTCATCACCCGCATTCTGTTGAGTGCTTCTAACATTTTTGGCATGGATCTTACGCCGAGAGGCTCCGCTTGTTGGGGGACAACCACAGCGTCACATGCGTAGAGCACATCAGCGGTGATGCCGAACAAGCCCGCAGCAGTGTCGATGATGCATACATCATAGTTCTGCTCCTCGACCATTCTGAAAAACGTGCGCACTCTGTGCAGGGATACTCCCACAGCGCCACCACCAAGTTCATAATCACTACTCTGCCCAGCTGGCACAAGGCTCAGAGTTTCTAACCGAGTAGGGATGACGAGTTGATCAATAGTGTAGCTGGGATCAGACATGGCATCAAAGAAACCATGGAGGCTGCGGGACTGCCGAGTAAGAGACAGGCCTACAGAGCCCTGAGGGTCAGCATCCACAAGGAGCGTGCGTTTTCCCCTTCTTGCAAAGGAGTGTGCGAGATTGATGGAGACAGTGGTCTTTCCCACTCCCCCTTTTTGACTAGATACGGCTAGGGTTATCACGGTAAGGCAACTTTAGAAGAGTTTGTGAGCCTGAATGTTATGTGCTTTTGGCGGGGCTCTGGAGGGAGATTAGCCCGACTAGCGAGGGACAAAAGCATTTTCTCACACCTTTATGCATCAAAACTTGTCTGCTGCGCCTGGCTGAACTACAAGGTCGCTGCCATGAGCAATGTAGTCATATTATTTTCCGGACAAGGAGCACAGAAAGTAGGCATGGGGCAGGACCTCTGCGATGCCTTTCCCGCAGCGAAAGCGATGTTTGATCAAGCGGATGAAACCCTCGGTTACTCATTAAGTAACGTCATGTTTGAGGGACCCGATGAGGAGCTGACCAAGACGTCTCGTTGTCAGCCAGCGCTTTATCTACACGGTCTAGCATGTTTAGCAGTGCTCAAGGAAAAGTGCCCATCACTGAATCCCGTAGCAGCGGCAGGTTTGTCCTTGGGGGAGTTCACAGCACATGCGGCGGCAGGCACCTTTGACTTTGCCACAGGCTTGTCATTGGTTTCCCAGCGGGGCACGTTTATGGAAGAAGCCTGTGACGCTACCGATGGTGCCATGGCGGCAATGATCGGCGGAGATGAATCTGCTGTTGAGAAGCTGGCTGCTGACTGTGACGTCGATGTGGCAAACTTCAATGCCATCGGCCAAATCGTTCTCTCCGGCAGCGAGCAGGGGATCGATCAAGCCGTGGCTGGAGCCAAGGCAGCAGGCATCCGCATGGGTAAAAAACTAAATGTTGCTGGTGCCTACCACTCTCGCCTAATGCAGACGGCACAGGAGAAACTTTCCACCGTCCTGCAAGACACCTCTCTTGATCAGCCAACCATCCCCGTTATTTGTAACTATGCCGCACGCGAGGTAGATGGTGCAGATGATATTAAATCAATGCTCGAGCAGCAAGTCACGGGATCAGTGCGCTGGACGGCTTCCATGCAAAAACTTATCGCCGATGGCAATACCACATTCATTGAGCTTGGACCTGGCAAGGTTCTGGCTGGTTTGATGAGTAGAATTGACAAAACAGTGAAGGTTATCTCCATCGAAGATGTCGCTAGCTTGGAGGCCGCAATCAAGGAAATGAAATAAAAATGCAAATTTCTTAAAAAAGTGATTGCCAGCGGGAAGGAATGTCACTAGTTTCCGCCCGCCCAAGCAAGCAAGGGGTGGTAGCTCAGTTGGTTAGAGCACCGGCCTGTCACGCCGGGGGTCGCGGGTTCGAGTCCCGTCCATCCCGCCACTTGTTTACTCAGGGCTATTTTCACTTTGAGTGAAAGCAAAAGACCTCACGGTTTGTCTTAGATTTTAGACGGCGTGAGGCTTTTTGTTTTTAAAGATCAGCACAGGCGCTGGACTACTCATACCACTCCGCAAAACAGACGAGACGATTGGTGATTATTGAGGTATTTTG
>JBMYYO010000076.1:0-14817 GCA_049609505.1 Akkermansiaceae bacterium
GCTGCGGACTACTCGCATTTCTTGCGGGCAGGCAGCAGCTTGGCGATCTATGACATGGAGCTTGCCGGGCTAGTCTCACTGTGCGGCCCTAGGGATCTACGCTTGGCCGCAGCAAACTGGTTCCGTTCAGCGCGGGATAAACAAATTATCCCATCCCAGATGATGCCTCCCGCTATCCCTAATCCGATGGAAAACCGCCTGGGCGACTACTATCGTCTCAAAGGCGATTACAAGTCCGCCTATGATGCATATGCCGCTGGAAACTCGCGCTACCCAAACAACATGCAATCGCTCAAAATGATGCTCATGTGTCTGGAGAAGCAGGGGAAGAAGGACCAAGCAGCAGTGATCAAAAAACACATTGAGCTAATTAAGCCTAAGTAGCTAAGTTAGCCACATTCGCGGTCTAAATACTCGCAAGATCCTCACTTGAGATTCCTCGCAGCTCAAGCGCGCGAATCACGGTGGCCTCTATCAAGTTGTTAGGACATGATGCGCCAGCAGTGATGCCGATAACGGCTGGTTTATCCTTCAAAAGCACACCCGTGTATTCACTCTCCACCTCATTCTGGTGCTCAAGATCGTAGTGGATGATTTTCTCTAACGATTCCATGCACTTGGCATTGCGTATGAAAAATGTGGGGAGGTTTTCCTGCCCGATCTCGGCAAGGTGTGTAGTGTTTGAGCTATTGTAGCCGCCCACGACGAGTAGCACATCCATCGGCTTCTGCTCAGCAGTGTCTAGCATCTCAAACAAAGCATTCTGCCTCTCCTGAGTAGCACCGCAGATGGTGTCAAAAACATGGTATTGAGAATCATTGCCATCTCTATCTTCAACGGCACGCCGGATACGCTTTTGTAGTTCCTCAGTTTCGCTCTGGAGCATAGTCGTTTGGTTTGCCACCCCGACACGCTCAAGGTGCAGATCCGGATCAAACCCATCCGAGCAAGCAGAGCTAAACTTCTTCATAAACTCATCTCGGTTGCCATTGCCACGGATGTAATCGCCCACGTAATCAGTATCAGCCAGTGTGAGAATAACGAGGTAGTGGCCATTTTTTTCCGTGCCCAGCGCGCGGGACGCCGTAGCGCGTGTTTCTTCATGGTCAGCCTTGCCGTGGATGATCGAGGTGACATCATTTTTTGCGTAATCGCGAACTCTCCGCCAAACTTTCATCACATCGCCGCAGGTGGTATCGATCACATGGCAGCCGATCTCACCCAGCCGATCCATGAATGAGGTAGGCGCACCAAAGGCAGGCACAATCACCACGTCCTCATCATGCAGATCATCATACTCCTCGGTAATCTTTCTCCACGGCAGTGAAACGATGCCCATGTCGCGCAATTGCTTGTTGACCTCAGGGTTGTGGATGATTTCGCCAATCAGGAAAATTCTTTGCTCGGGGAACACCTTGCGAGTGGCATAAGCGAGGTCAATGGCACGCTCCACACCATAACAAAAACCAAACTGCTTAGCCAAACGGATCGTTGTGTTTCCTACCGTGAGTTGGCCTTGGCTGCTGCGGATTTTTTCCACAATATTTGAGCGGTAATGCTTTTCCACCTCGGCTTGCACTAGAGCCATGACATCGGGGCGGCGGACGTTAACGCGCTTTCTTTTTTTAGGTGCGCTGTCAGTTGGTTTACTCGGTTGGGATGGTGTGTCGCTCATGGGTTGCTGGCGGTAAACTAGGCGGAAGTTGGGTAAAAAGCACGCGCTATTTTTGCCGATGCCTAGATCGGCGGAATGGTAGATCTAGTAGGACGAAAAACACCCCCGCAAGCAGAATGAGCCAGATAATATAGATAGGGGCGGGTCCCATGACATCCAGCAGACTAGCACCTGCAGGTTTGTGCATTAGGAACGCAAAGTTAGTGCCCAGCCACAGGTTGATCAGGTAAATCACAGCTGCATAAGCCAGCAGCCACGCCATCGCACGGAGCGGCGCTCGTTTCTCTGGAACCCAACCGAGCCCGAGAGGTAACAGCAGTGCAATGATCACAATCACGCCGTGTTGCAGAAAGAAGGAAATGAAAACTGGATGCGGAAAACCATACGCCAAGTTCGGTGTAAGTAAGCCCTGCAAGGTGCCAGCCAAACCCCAAAAATAACACAACTCACAGAAGATATTCTTCCTCGTAAGTAATGCTAAGCCACCGAGGAATGCCGCTAAATCACAAAGATGCAGGGGGATTAAATTATCCTGAGTCACAGGAGTATCACCCCAGATGTAAGCCAATTGGTTGATCGGGTAAGCGGCCAGCGCGCAGAATGCTAGAATCGCCACCCCAGATCGGCTCAGTAGCGAGTCCGCACTCCTCCGGCAGCTCAGAATCAGCACCACAGAAAGTAATAGCAACGCCACCAAAGCGCCAATGTGATCTCTCCCATAGAGTATGAACGCCTCATCCATAGCCACTTCTACTTGGAAGGTAACAATGAGGGAAAGACAAAAATCCCCACGTCTCAGATGCTGCAGTGATGAAGATCATTATTTTTATAAATCGCACACATTCATCCTGTTCATTCCGCTGATCTTCCGTAAAAAAATACCCATGCCATCCGCCATCCAAAGCACCATGATCCGCGCCTCTGCTGGCAGCGGGAAGACCTGGCAGCTCGCCAACCGCTTTCTCTCACTGATGGTGCTGGGCGTTTCACCAGAGAAAATCATCGCCCTCACATTCACCAAAAAGGCAGCCGGAGAGTTCACCGGGCGTATTATGACTAGGCTTGCCGATGGCGCGGCGAGCGAGGCGAAGGCAGAGAATCTCGCCAATGAGCTACGCGTTGTACTGCTGGGATCAGAATCCATTCCCGCTCTAGTGGATGTGGATTCCTCCGCACTTCCGACAATGGATATGGCGTTTTTCCAAGAGAAACTCAACACCCTCATCTCCGTTTTGGATCGTTTGGCATTGTCCACTCTTGACAGTTATTTTGTCAGGATTGTTAGAAGTTTTTCTCTGGAGCTTGGGCTGAATGGCTTTGACCTCATGGAGGACTCCGCCGTTATGGCAGAAAGGCTACGGACCATGGCGTCACTTTTCTCCAACCGATTAACCAAGGAGGATGAAAGGCACAATTTCCTAGCAGCTTTCAAACAAGCCACCTGGGGCGAGGAGGAGAACAGACTCAGTCAGACACTGGAAACCTTCATCAAGGAGCACCAAAACCGCTGGCTCTCTGCACCCGAAGCAGAAAAATGGGGCGGAGAGGCAGGCCTCTGGCAAAACGGCTCTCCCTACGTCACACCATCGTCCGCAACGAACAATCACATCCCCAAGCTAGCAGAGAAAATCGCCGCCATGATCGGTGAGCCACGCAGCCCGCACAAGACCTACATGAAGGGCTGGCTCGCGGTGTGTGATCTCCTAGCGGATCATGCACCGGGCACACCGATCAAGATGAACACCCAGTTGCGCCGCGCCATTCCACTGTGGCGCGCCTACGCGGATGGAGGGTATGTTGATAACGATAAATACGAGTTTTCTCAACCCTTGGGCCAAGCGGTTAGCACGATGTTGGGAGCATGGATTTCTTCTGAAATACGAGTCCGCATGCACCGCACCAGAGGTCTCCACTCAGTGATCAGCGCCTACGAGGCTCGCTACCAAGATCACGTTCGCAGTAAGGGGCGGCTTTGCTTTTCAGACCTGACCTTGTTACTGGCAGGTGATGGGGCGATGGCAAGCTGGGATGAACACCAGCGCAGTATGATCGATTTCCGGCTAGATGCCCGCTACGATCACTGGCTGTTAGATGAGTTTCAGGATACCAGCCGCCCACAGTGGCAGGCCATAGGCACTCTGATTGATGAGATCATGCAGGACAGCGAGGGGGACCGCTCCGTATTTGTCGTCGGCGATAGCAAGCAGTCCATCTACGGCTGGCGTGGTGGTGAGCCACGGCTCTTCGATGACCTCCAGAGCCACTACGGCAGCCGATTAGCAGAGTGGCACATGGATGCCTCATACCGCTCTGCCCAGCCTGTGCTCGATCTGGTAAACACCGTGTGTGATCTAACAGCTCCTAAATGGCAGGAGATTTTCCCTCAGCAAACACTCGATCGCTGGGTCTATCACCCGCATACCCCCGTGAAAGATTCCAGCGGGAATGATAAACGGGGCCACGCGCTTGTTCTAGAAACCGTGCTGGATGAGGAGAGTGGTAAGGATGCAGAGGCGAAGCGGCTTGTTAGGTATCAATGCGTTCGGGATCTCTTGCTGAAAGTGGAGCCACTTGCCCACGGGCAAACATGCGCCATCCTCGTGAAGAGTAACAACCAAGCAGCCGGCATGGTGGATTACCTACGTAGCGAGCTACCAGAAATGCTAGTCGCCGCTGAGTCTGACTCCCTCGTCGTTGATGGCCCCATCGGCTCTGCCTTCCTTGATCTTTTCCGCTGGCTTAGTCACCCGAGCGATACCTTCGCCATGCAGCACGTCCGGATGTCACCGCTGCGTCCGATCATTGAAAACATCGTGGCTTGCGAGCAGGAAGACGATCAGTGGCAGCTGACCTGGGCCTGGCTCACAGGAGAGGTTGCCCGCCATGGAGTGGCTTTTCTAACAGACACACTCATCGCAGGCTTACAAGCAGCACAAGAATTCTCCGCCTACGGGCAATCGCGCCTGCGGGAGATCTCCGCTGCTGCTCACGCTTTCAGTGCCCAAGGCGGCACCCTCGATCAATGGGTAGGAAGTTTGGAAACATGCAAACTGCGCGAAAGCACCCACGAGCAGGTCATCCAAGTAATGACCGTTCATAAGTCCAAGGGGCTGGGGTTTGACATCGTCATCCTTCCAGAGCTGACTGATTCCAGCACCTTTGATACCACTAAAGATCTTGATTTGTTAGAAAAGAAGGGGAGCCTAGGCTCGACCGAATACCTGCTGAAAAAACCGACCAAAGAAATCTGCGAAGCCGACCCAGATCTGAACGGAATTCTCGAAAATTGGAAAGCCGAGCAGTGCTATGAGAGATTCTGTAACCTCTACGTAGCCCTCACACGTTCCACCACCGCCACCTACTGCATCCTTGATCCCGTGGGTGAGAAATGGACACCCGGCAGACGCTATGCGGACATGGTTCGCGAGGCTACCGCTGGCTTTGCAATCGAGGAAAGAACCCTCGGCGAGAACGATTACGCGGTGTTATTTGAATCAGGCAATTGGGTGGAAACACCACTCGCACAATCCCAAGAAACCTCTCAACCAGAGGCTCTTCGGCTAGTTCCTCCTGCTGCACGCATGGCGCGCAAAGTTGCCAGCTCAGCAAAACCTTACCATCCGGGAGAAACCCTCGGTCAGGGCAGGGGCATGCGCTTCGGGAATGTCGTGCACCAGCACTTCGAAAAAATCACATGGCTAGATGATCTGCCTGATTTAGACAAAGGCACCGCCGCTGACCTCGTCCGTGAGTGTTTAGAAATAGACAGCATCAAGCAGGCATTCACTCGCCCTCAGGTTTCCCACCAACTGCTCCGTGAGCAAGCGATAGAAACCCAAATCGACGGCCAATGGATCAGCGGTATCATTGACCGCGCCGTGGTGTATTCTGAAAATGGCAAGCCAACCCACATCAGCATCATTGATTACAAAACCGACAACGTCACCAGCACGGAGCAATTACTCAAAGAGCACTCCCTACAGCTGAAAACCTACGCCCAAGCCATGGCCGTAATCACAGCTGTTCCGTTAGAAAATATAACCACCCAAATCCTCTCCACATCATTAAAGCAGCTCGTGCCTGTTCTGTGATACAAACACCCAGCCAGCTGCGCACAAAAAAACGAGGCAGTGGAAATCACTGCCCCGTTTGTAAATAAAAATGATGTGTCGCTAAAGAAAAGCTTACTCAGCAGCGTCCTCTTCACCACCTTCTGCGGTGACTTGGACCTTCAGCGTGGTGCTAACTTCAGGGTGAAGCTTCACAGTGAGTTGCTGCTTGCCAGATGTCTTGATCGGTGAGCTGAGCTCAATGCCGTGGCGATCGATCTCGATGCCTTTTTCAGTAAGCTGCTTGTGGATGTCAATGCTTGTGACGGAGCCGAATGCCTTACCACCCTGACCAGTCTCCAATGTGAAGGAAAGGTTGAGTTTGCTGATTTTGCCAGCTAGCTCGTTGGCTTCAGCCAGCTCAGCGGCTTCACGCTTAGCACGCTTTTCCTTGAGCTGGTCCATTTGACGGAGTGCTTGTTTGCTGGCTGGGAATGCCTTACCTTGTGGGATGAGGTAGTTGTTGGCGAAGCCGGCTTTGACGGTGACAATATCAGCTTCAGAGCCGAGGTTGTTGATCTTATCGGTGAGGATGACTTGTGTAGTGGCCATGGGAAAAATTGTGAAAAATTAAAAAAGTTTGCTTGCGGAGGACGGGGAATAGGCTGCCACCGCCTAGGAGTCAAGCAGGATTTCGAGCAGAATTCAAGATTGTGTTTCTTGCCCGCTAGTTTATAATGAGCACTATGACGCAAAATCTTAATCAATTTCGTTCGCTGAGTATGTTACACCGTTCGCTCTGCCTTGTGGCTTTGGCTATTCCGATGGCGACGGCACAAGCAGAACAGGTAACTATCAAGCCTGCGGGGCTCCAAATAGTCTGGGACGATCTCAAGGATGCTTTTGGAGGGTTTAAGACATTTAACGCAGAAGAAGGAGTCAAATTGGCACTAGCGGTCAGAGGCACGGAGAAAAAAATCATCGGTTTTGAGAAAAAAACCTCCAAGGTCGCTGTCACTGATGGCACCAATGATCTAGATGCCGAGCTAGGCATGTGGAATAAAATCAGCGATGATGGTAAGGTCATGCGCGCGGAGATCAAAACCAAAAAGCTTCCCGCCGCGGACGCTGTAGGCTTCAACGTCACAGGCTCATTCGATGTGACATTGGCATCCAAGACAGAAACAGGCACCGTTGGCCCCCGCGCACTGAAAAAGGGCGATAAACTAGAAATTTCTGATCAGTTTAAGTTTGAGGTCAGTGAGATCGGTAAACCTAAGTGGGGGAAGGAACCGCTAGAAATTACCCTCAAGTGGAGCAGAAAAGTGCCAGATCTTGCCGCGATCCGCTTTTTTAATGAAGCTGGAAAATTGATTGAGAGCAGTGCTGGTGGAAGCTCCCGCATGGGCTTTGGTAATAAGTGGACCGTTACTAAATCCTATAAGCTTAAAGAGAAGTCAGACATCATCAAAATAGAGGTGGACGTCTGGGTGGACTCAGAAACGGTGACCGTTCCCGTTAATCTCAAGCTGAACCTTGCAGGTAAGGTGAAGTAGTAGTTCAGCATGATCTAACACATTTTTGAGTTGGAAGGAGAGGGGTTTTGCATATTATTCCCATGGCTCGTGTGTGCCATCCCTTTCTAGGCTGATCTATTTCCCAACGTCTTACTCATGGAACGCATACCCCCACACGTCCTTCTAGGTGCCTATACGGAAGGGGTTTTTCCCATGGCCGATGAGGGGGAGATTCATTGGTTCTCACCACTCGATCGTGGTATAATTCCTCTTGATGACCGTTTCACGGTGAACCGTGGTTTACGGAAGACACTAAGGAAAAAGCCCTACTCAATCACCATGGACACAGCTTTCCGTGAGGTGATGCTGGCGTGCGCTGAACGGGAGGAAACATGGATCAATAGCGTCATCCTAGAGAGCTATTGCTACCTGCACGATCTCGGCTTCGGGGTTTCCGTCGAGTGCTGGGATGATGATGGCCTGCAAGGCGGGCTCTACGGCGTGCGCTTGGGGAAGGCTTTCTTTGGCGAGAGCATGTTCTCTAGGAAGACTGACGCCAGCAAGGTAGCTCTAGTGCATCTGGTGGAGTGGCTGCGCGAAAACGATTTCACTCTGTTAGATACGCAGTGGATGACGAGCCACCTTCGCCAGTTTGGTGGGCTGGAAATTCCGCGTGATGAATACCGCAAACTCCTTGCCGAAGCCTTGGATGAGGACTAACCTCGCCGCATAATGATGACTCGCAGGACTCGGTTTCGCCCATGTATTGATCTGCACGCTGGGCAGGTGAAACAAATCATCGGCGGCACTCTAACGGATTCAGGAGAAGGCCCTACGGAGAACTTCGTCTCAGATAAGTCTCCAGAGGATTTTGCTAAGCTCTACCAGAGTGAGAACCTCACCGGAGGTCATGTCATCCAGCTTGGGCCAGGGAATAAAGAAGCAGCAAATGCCGCGCTCAAAGCATGGCAGGGAGGTTTACAAATTGGCGGCGGTATCAATGCTGATAATGCTGCGGAGTGGTTAGCTGCTGGCGCATCACACGTGATTGTTACCTCTTGGCTATTTGATCAAGAGGGTAAGTTCCTAGAGGAAAACCTTCGCAAACTGGCGGATGAGATCGGCAAGGAACACATCGTGGTCGATCTCTCATGCCGGAAAACAGCCACGGGGTGGACGGTAGCGATGGATCGATGGCAAACCCTCACGGACTTGGATGTGACGGTGGAAACCTTGGATCGCCTAGCAGGCTACTGTGATGAATACTTGGTGCACGCGGCTGATGTCGAGGGACTCTGCGGCGGGATCGATGCTGAGTTGGTTGATTTGTTAGGAGGCTGGGCAGGTATCCCAGTCACCTACGCGGGCGGTGTGGCGGACATGAAGGACGTGCAGCTGGTCAATGACCGTAGCGGCGGCATGGTGGACGTTACCGTTGGCAGCGCGCTCGATATTTTTGGCGGCAATGGCGTTACGATGTCGGAGCTGTTAGATTGGAATAATCAGTAGGCATGATGGCGCTAAAAATTATCCTTATTGTTATCCTCCTGCTGGTGAGCCTCTGGCTAGTGGGGAAGGTGGTTAGAAATAACCGCCGTAAGAAATTAATGGAGATGAGGCTAAGTACTGAGCAGCGCCAGGAGCTGAGCGAGGACTTTCCTCTTTACCAAAGCTTGCCAGAAAATTTACGCGATCGGTTAGATGGGTTGATGCATGTGTTTATCCATGAAAAATCCTTTGAAGCCTGTGGTGGGCTAGAGCAAGTGACGGATCATATGAAGCGCGTCATCGCCAGCCAAGCATGCCTTTTGTTTGTGAATAGGCCTCATGATTTTTACGCTAAGCTACGCAGCATTCTTCTCTACCCAACTGCCTACAAGGCTCGCAACGAGCACGGTGGACATGACACTCGATTGGGGGAAAGCTGGGGGACGGGCACCGTGGTGCTGGCGTGGAGTAGCGTGGTGCAAGGAGGGAATATCGAGGAGGATGGCAGCCACGTGACCCTTCATGAATTTGCCCATCAGCTCGATCAAGCGGACGGCTCTGCCGATGGTGTGCCTGAGCTTGAAACCAGTGGTGCTTACCGTGAGTGGGTGATTGTTTTCAGCAAGGCATTTGATCGGTTCCTGCGCAAACTTGAGAAGGGAAAACGCACAGTGATCGATCCCTACGGCGGCACCAATCCGGCTGAGTTTTTTGCCGTGGCCACTGAAACGTTCTTTGAGAAACCGAAGCAACTCAAAGAAAAATACCCAGATGTTTACCGCCTGCTGCGTGATTACTATCGGCTAGATCCGCTGCTTTGGCGTTAGCTTGTTTTACTCACCGGAAGGTAGAGAGCCTAGCTCGGCTTCGGCTTTTTCGATGGCATCGCTGACCTCGCCCCAGCGGCTGAAGGTGTTTTCTAGCTTCTCGCTGAGTGCTTGATAGGCGCTGGTGGCTTGTTGCATTTTGTCCGCATCTGCGGCGGTTTCTGGTGCAGACATGTGCGTGGTGAGCGCGGCCTGCGCGGCTTCGAACTCGGCAATTTGCTGCTCTAGCGTGGATAGCTCAGAGTGCAGAGGCTTGAGCACATCATTACGCTTCTTTCTAGCAGCGGCTTCAAGTTTCCTCTGCTCCTTGCGGTTGACGCTTGAGTTGTTAGATGATGCAGATGTGGCTGCTATGACTTTGGTATTAGCCTGCTCTTGCTCTGACTTTTCCAGATAATAGCTGATGTTCCCTGCATACATCTGCGGAGGTTTCCCTTGGCGGAACTCGAGCGTCTTGGTGACGATGGGGTCAAGGAATGAACGGTTATGGGAAACGATCATGTATGAGCCAGGATAGTCCATCAGGGCATTTTGCAGCACTTCCTGTGATTGGATATCAAGGTGGTTGGTAGGCTCATCAAGGATGAGAAAGTTTGCCGGGCGCAGCAGCATACAGACGAGTGCTACGCGGGATCTCTCGCCGCCGGAGAGGACGCCGATTTTTTTGAACACATCATCGCCGCGGAAGAGGAAGCATCCTAAGAGATTCCGTGCGAGTGGTGCGTTCTCTCGGGATGCGGCACGCTCTGCGCAGTCGAGCACGGTCATGTCCGCATCCAGCTCATCGGCGTGGTTCTGGGAGAAGAAGGAAACTGCCGCCTTGTGGCCGAATTTGTGCTCGCCGCTGTCTGGAGCCTCTTGCCCGCTGATGAGCCGGCAGAAGGTGGACTTACCTGCGCCATTGGGGCCGACGATGGCGATACGCTCGCCGCGCGTGATCTCGAAGTTGAAGTGATCAAAGATATTGATCTTCCCGTAGGCTTTGCTGGCATTTTCTAACACCGCCACACTGTTTCCTGAGGCAGTGGGGGGAGGGAACTTGAAGCTCATCACAGCATCATCGTCTTCGAGTGTGATGAGTTCGATTTTTTCTAACTGCTTCACCCGGCTCTGCACCTGCTTTGCCTTGGTTGCCTTTGAGCGGAAGCGATCAATGAAGTCCTGCGTTTGTTTGATCTCGCGCTGCTGAGCTTTGTATTGTTTCACGAGGATCTCTTTGCGGAGGGCTGATTCCTTGACGTAGAACGAGTAGTTTCCAGCATACTCCTCAGCCCGCCCATGGTGAAAGGCGATGGTGCGCGTGGTGAGCATGTCCAGCAGAGCAAGATCGTGGGAGATGATCATGATTGCTCCAGGATAGTTGACGAGATAGCTCTCCATCCACTTCTGGGAATCAATGTCGAGGTGGTTTGTGGGTTCGTCTAACAGAAGAACTTCAGGCTGGCGCAGCAGCAGCTTAGCAAGGGCGATGCGCATTTGCCAACCACCGGAGAACTCACCGCAATCGCGGGTGAAGTCTGTGCGTTTGAAACCGAGGCCGGTGAGCACGGATTCCATTTTAGGTTTGATGGAGCCGGGGTCAGCGGCTTCAAGCTTCAGCTCTAGCTCGCCGATCTCATGTAATAGATCCGAGTAGGGGGCGGAGCGAGGGTCATGATCGTGGAGCTTGGCGGCGAGGGCATCGATTTCCTTTTGCAGGTTCTGAGCTTCCGCAAAGGTGGATTCCACTTCATCCCAGAGAGAAACGCCATGGATGTGAATACCTTCCTGAGGCAGGTAGCCTACCTCGCAGTGTTTTGGCTTAGTGATGGCACCTCCACTTGCCTGGATAATACCAGCGATGCATTTCATCAGAGTGGACTTACCGGCTCCATTGTGGCCAGCAAAAGCAATGCGCTCTTTGGGTTGCACAGCAAAGGAGAGGTTCTTAAAGAGAACCCTAGCACCGTATTCGACGTGAAGATTTTGAACTGCGAGCATCGCGCTGGGTTTCTGCCATAATTGCCGCCATAGACAAGAACGGTTTGGATAATTTGGGAGTTGGTTTTTTTGGCGGATCACCTTAGAGAGAGCGCGTGAGCGAATTCCAAACAGACGATTTACGTATCGGAGAGATCAAACCTCTGATCTCTCCCGCCGTTCTTTCTTACTACCTCCCCATGTCAGACAAGGCATCAGAAGTGGTTTCTAATGCCCGCCGTGAGGCTGAGTCTATCCTCAAAGGGGAGGATGACCGCTTGCTTGTTGTGGTGGGGCCGTGCTCGATTCACGATACAGGTGCCGCCATTGAATATGCCACTCGCCTCAAAGAAACCGCTGCCCGCTATGAAGATGACCTGCAAGTGGTGATGCGTGTTTACTTTGAAAAACCACGCACCACCGTGGGCTGGAAAGGGCTTATTAATGATCCCCATCTCGATGGCTCATTTGATATTAACCGCGGCCTACGCATCGCCCGTGAGCTTCTGCTAGAGCTTGCTGAGATGGGAGTCCCCGCAGGCACGGAGTTCCTTGATACTATCTCTCCGCAGTATTACGCGGATCTCATCAGCTGGGGAGCAATTGGCGCGCGTACCACGGAGTCTCAAATCCATCGCGAGTTGGCATCTGGTTTATCCATGCCTGTTGGTTTCAAAAATGGCACTGGTGGTTCACTACAGATCGCTCTCGATGCCATTCAGGCATCTGCCCGACCACACAATTTCCTCTCCGTCACAAAGCAAGGTGTTTCTGCCATTGTAAGAACAGAAGGTAATGATGCTTGTCACGTCATTCTACGTGGCTCCTCCCAAGGCCCTAACTATGATTCCGAAAGCATCGCGGAGGTTGAGTCTAAACTTAACGGTGCTGGGTTGTTAGAATCCATGATGGTTGATTGCTCTCACGGGAACTCGCTCAAGGACTACCGTAACCAGCCGAAGGTTGTGCAGTCACTTTGCGAGCAAATTTCCGCAGGATCAAAGAGCATCACCTCTGTGATGATTGAAAGTAACCTCGTGGAGGGTGCTCAGAAACTAAAGCCAAGCCTTGCCGATATGACCTATGGGCAGTCCGTTACGGATCAATGTGTTAGCTGGCCAACCACAGAAAACATGTTAGATGAGTTTGCTAAGGCGGTGCAGGCACGCAGGGAGCAGTAGCGGGGTGCTGAGGTCTTGGGTGCGACTTCACCACCATTGTTTTGCTAATACCAACTCACATTGGTATTAGTTCCCAGGCTTCACTTCTACGTTGATGTCGCCGAGTGCCCATTGGATGCCCTTGAGGTAATGTTGTAGAACCTTTGGGTTTTCATAAATGTGGTGGTTGTGGCCTAGTGAGCAGTAGAAAACGCGACCTTGACCGTGGTGCTTGATCCAGCTCACTCCGTAGTCGTTGTCCTTGCGCTTGCCAATGCTGATGTCCGTTTGTTCTGGATCTAGGCGGAGTAGCATGTGAAGTTTTTTGGGGTCATAGGGTGCTTTGAACTGATAGATTTCCTCTTTGAAATTCAGATTTTTCCCCTCGAAGTGTGCGCAGCAAGCGTGCTTTTCTTCGCCGTCTTCTACTTTAACGCTGACGGGTGTGTTAGATCTCCATGGGTGGCCATCAAAGTAGCCTCCAATCATTCTTCCATACTCAGGCCACTCATAGAAGGTGTCTGATGCGGCGTGGATTCCTACAAAGCCTTTGCCGCTTTTAATGAAGTCCATCAGGCTTTTCTTCAGCCGTGCCTCGCGCTTTGCGGCTCTTTTTTTATCATCGTCGCTTAGGCCTTTGAGTTCTTTTTTCGACAAAGAGAAGACAGATTGTGTGGTGTTGAGGAAGCAGATGGCATCGAATTTGGAAATATTCTCCGGCTCAAAGTGTATAAGATCATCACTGATAACTGCCTCAAAGGCCCCGGTTTTTTTGCCCATCAGGGTCATGCAGGTTTTTCCCGTAGGAATAGAGCCGTGGCGGAAACCCTTTGTTAATGAGAAAACCAACATTTTACGCACCTTGGTAGGTTTGGAAACCTCCAGTCCATCGAGTGCTTTGCTGATTGTTTCTTCACGCGATTGTTTTTTTGTTTTGTCCTGTGCAAACGCGGGAGATCCCACAACGCCCAGCGCAGCAGCTAGTAGTATGACTCGTTTAACCATACCCCCAATCTGGCAGACAACACCGCCGTGGCAAGCGGTGATTTGCTTTTTGGTGTCGAAAAGAAAAGGCGAGAACAAAGCCTATTTCTTATCAGGGATGTCTTTTACATAGTCGAGAACAACATCAGGAGTGAGAACCTTAGGCAAAATCTTGTATTCATCACTGTTGGGGTAGTAGATGACGTTTACTGGAATGGCAGCTTCACCATAGGCTTCGAGAGCTTTCTGAATGCGTGGGCCTTTTTTTGTCCAGTCAGCCTTCATTGTAACGATACCTTTTTTCTCGAAAGCATCTTTTACTTTGCTAGATTTGTAAGCTACCTTGTTAGACTGGCATGTCACGCACCAGCGGGCAGTGAAATCGATGTAAACGGGAGTTCCTTCTTGTTGCAGAGCTTCCACACGATCCTGAGACCATGGCTCCCAATTCAGGGGGGCTGGGCCAGGGTAGCCAAGCATGAATCCGCCAGCTCCGAGAACAATAAGCATTGTCCAGCCGATGGTTTTTTGTTTGGGGGTGTGGTGTGGCTGCACCCAGCGGCCATATGCCCATAGTCCCATTGCGATGACTGCTAGGCCGATTAAAGCGTAGAGGTGGTTTGCTTCTTCAATAAGACCTCCATAGACCCATGCAAGATAGGCGGCTGTGCCGAACATTAGGAAAGACATGATCTGTTTGAAAGTGATCATCCATGCACCAGGGCGGGGGAGTTTTTCAATCAATGCTGGGAAGGTGGAAAGCAGCAAGTAAGGGAAGGCAAGACCAAGTGCGATAACAGTAAAGAGCGTCATCGCGGGAATAGTATCGAGAGCTAGCGCGGCACCCAATGCGGGTGCTAGGAATGGTGCTGAGCAGGGCGTGGCAACTACGGTAGCAAGGATACCAGAGAAGAATGAACCAGAGAGACCTGATTTGTTAGATAATTCACCGCCGATACTGGTAGCCTTAGTTCCAACCTCAAAGACTCCGTAGAGGTTTAGCGCGAAAACAAACATCAAGAGTAGCAAGAAATAGATAAACACAGGAGACTGAAGCTGGAAACCCCAGCCGAGATTTTCGCCACCTGCTCTCAGGGCTAAAAGAATACCTGCTAGGAGCCAGAAGGATGCCAGCACCCCAAAGGCGAAGGCTAGACC
>JBMYYO010000077.1:0-14791 GCA_049609505.1 Akkermansiaceae bacterium
TGAATTCGCCATCCTACAAGTGTCCAAAGTGCGGCAGTTCCAATTTCAAGCGATGGGAGCTTCCTCATCCTATCATTCTCCATTGGGTCGTGAATCCAGGGTTGGCATTCAACGAGATTGTTTTGGGACAGCGATTGCCCAAGACTCAGCTAATCTGTGAAGACTGTAATGGCCCAGTGCTGGATAGAGCATATGTTCCGTGCCCTTCGTGCGAGGCGATGCACCTTGGTCGGCTCGCGGCTGGCAAAAGGGGATTTGGGAATTGGCGGGGTATCGGATGCCCATCTTGCAACGAACCGATTCCGTGCATCTGGAATGTGTTTTCGTTGGTGATCTTGGTGGTGAGTTTTCCACTCTGGGCATTGCCATACTTTCTCTATTTCAGGATGCAGCCTTTGCGACCGCTTTTCCAATCGGTCGATGGGCAGCCTCCGACACCAAAAAGACTTACGAAAAAGACATGGATATTGATGGGCGCCGGCTGGGGCGGAGCTATGTGGCTCATCATGAGTTTCCTGCCGGCATTTTTCGGCGGAGAACTGCCCTCTTGGAGCGCTGCGCTCATCGGTTTACCGATTTGGGCATTAGGCGGTTTCGCATTCGGATTGTTCATGTGGTTCTTTCTCGGTCGAGCGCCGAACAAAGAAGACCAGGGCGAACAAGACGTCGCTCCTAACGCCTGACCCGCCGCGAGTTTAATCCGTCATGGCCGTTCCACCCTCAACCCGCAGTCGAAGCCGCGCCCCCAGTCAGGCGTAGGAGACCTTTGATGTTCTCTTGAAAAAACTATGCCCACTCTAAAATATTTGGCCATAATCTTTGTGTTTATCTTTCTTGTCAGCCCACTTGGGTATAGTGAGGAAGCTAAGCCTAAGAAGTTGCAACAATCTCTTGCCACACTTAATAAATTCTCTCTGCGCATCTGGCAGAAAGCAGGTTTTTAGAGGTGCCCTAAACAGAATTTTTGTTTCTGTGGAGAAGGTTAGCGGACAATGTGCGCGTGATGGTTGCCCAGCTAACTACTCTCTACTAACTACTCCCTACTTTCTTCCCCCCCTAATTATTAAGTCTATTTTGCGAGGTAGGCTTTTGTGAAGGCGTCGATCGCCTCATGGAGGTCTCCTGCGTTTTTGAGATCAGTGCTCTGCTTGCACTTCATGGAGAGTACGATGATCTTGTGGGCGAGGGTGACTTTTTTGAGGTAGGCTTCCTTGTTGCTGTCTGCCTCCGCGAGTTTGATGCGTTGGGCGAGGAAGTATTGCATCATGGTGTTTTGAATCTTGGTGGCGTGGCTTTCCTTGTTCATCACCCAGCGAGTGAGTTGGTTGGCATTTTTGCCGGGCTCTTTGGAGAGCTCGGTGATTTGTTTCATTGCTTTTGAGATGGTGTGCTGGTGAGTGTGCAGGTCTTTGAGCACGGTGTCATCAGAGTAGATGCCACAGGGGACCTCACAATGGGCTGAGATGTTAGAGGTGGCGGTGAGGGAAAAAAGCGCAGCGGCAATGAGTTTGGTATAGCATTTCATAACGCGCTCACCCTAGGCGCGGATTGGAGAAATCGCACGTGAAAAAATCAAAGACTTTTTCGCCAGCGGGAAATTTCTGATGTGACGTTACTCACGCTGGGGGCACCTGGGTTGGTGCGGGCTGCGAGGGCTGTTTGTAAATCAAAGACGTCCTTGGCATCGGCTCCATAGTGATCAGATACCTGCTGGAGGTCTAACTGATCGAGCGGTGTGTTGGTTTCTACACTGCGTGCGACGGCTTGCCCGACGAGTTCGTGCGCTTGGCGAAACGGGACGCCGTTTTTTACGAGGTAATCGGCAAGGTCGGTCGCGAGGAGAAGGGGGTCTGCGGCGGCGGCTTCACAGGTTTCCACATTTACGATCATGTCGGCAATCATGTCGGTGTTGACTTTGAGGGCGAGCTTGAGGGTATCGATGGAGTCGAAGAGGGGTTCTTTGTCTTCTTGGAGGTCGCGATTGTAGGTGAGGGGGAGGCCTTTGGCGGCTGTTAGGAGAGCGACGAGGTTTCCGTAGAGTCGTCCTGTTTTTCCCCGAGTGAGCTCGCAGACATCGGGGTTTTTCTTCTGCGGCATGAGTGAGGAGCCAGTGGTGTGGGCATCGGATAGGGTGGCGAAACCAAACTCTGAGCTGCACCAGAGGATGAGGTCTTCTGAGAGGCGGGATAAATGGGTGCCAATCAGTGCCATGGTAAAGAGGAACTCGGCGATGTAGTCGCGGTCTGAGATGGCGTCCATGGAGTTCGTGCTTACCCGATCAAAGCCGAGTTCGTCGGCGATTTGTTGGCGGTCGAGATTGATGGTGGAGCCAGCGAGGGCACCGGAGCCGAGGGGGGAGATGTTGACGCGCTTGCGGCAGTCGGTGAGGCGTTGTTTGTCACGGTCTAACATTTCCACATAGGCGAGTAGGTGGTGGCCGACGGTGACGGGCTGGCCGCGCTGGAGGTGGGTGTAGCCTGGGATGACAGCGGAGGCGTATTGCTCGGCTTTATCTAACAAGGCTGCCTGCAATGCGGAGAGGTGGCCGAGGATGGTATCGATTTCTTCGCGGCAGTAGAGGCGGGTATCAGTGGCTACTTGATCGTTGCGTGAACGGGCGGTGTGAAGTTTTGCTCCAGCGGCACCGATTTTCTGAGTCAGCGCGGATTCGATGTTCATGTGGATGTCTTCGAGCTCGATGGAGAACTCAAAGTTTCCTGACTTGATGTCGTGCTCGACTTCGCGCAGACCTGATTCAATGGCGGTGAATTCTTCTTCTGTTAGGGTGCCAGCCTTGACCTGTGCTCGCGCATGGGCGATGGAGCCAGCAACGTCGTGTTGATATAAACGCCAATCGTAGGAGATAGATTCTCCGTATTGTTGAACAAGGTCAGCGGTAGCTTTGGCAAATCGTCCTTTCCACATGCGGGGAGTCATAGCCGCAGTGAGCGAATTTGCAAACCTTTGAATACTGTCATTCTAAGATTAAATTCTTGGATCTCTTTCTGGAGCTGTGCCGTGCTTTATTTGCCTTCGTCCTCGGGGTTTTCCAGAAATGCCTGCCTAGATAGCTCAGCATACTTGCCGCCTTCGGTCATTAATGAATCGTGTGTGCCGCTTTCTATAATGCGACCTTTATCGAGGACGTGAATCACGTCAGCATTGCGGATCGTTGATAGGCGGTGAGCGATGACAAAGGCGGTGCGGTTGTCCATCAATCGATCGAGTGCTTCTTGGATGAGGCGTTCTGTTTCACTGTCCACGGATGCCGTGGCTTCATCTAGCAGGAGAATGGGCGGGTTCTTCAGTAGTGCCCTCGCTATGGATAGCCTTTGGCGCTCTCCACCAGAGAGCTTGACCCCTCGCTCGCCGACGATGGTGTCTAATCCTTCTGGGAGTTCTTTTACAAAGCTATCCGCATTAGCCGCTGCCAGAGCTTCCCACATGGCTTCGTCAGAGGCCTCCCGTTTTCCGAGCATTAAATTCTCACGCACGGGGCCATTGAAGAGGAACGCATCTTGCGTCACGTAGCCAATAGTTTTACGCAATGAGGACTTCATCACGGTGTTTAGCTCAATGTCATCGATCTTGATTGATCCGCTGTCGTATTCATAAAATCGGCAAAGCAAGTTCACGATGGTGGACTTGCCGGCACCTGTTGAGCCGACGAGTGCCACGGTCTGCCCTGGCTGCGCATCGAGGTTGATATCGGTTAGGATTGGCTCGTCACCGTAGGAAAAACACATATCTGATATAGCGACATGACCACGCACGGGGGATGGAAGTTGTACTCCATTCTGGGCGTGGATTTCATTTTCTTCATCGAGGATGGTGAAAACACGATCCGCCGCGGCTCGAGAAGACTGAGCCATTTGATTGAGCTGATGAAGTCTGCCGATCGGCTCGTAAAGCGCCCAGATAATGGTGAAGAATTGAACCAAAATAACCTGGCTTAATCCGTGGTGATAGCTCTGATACGCACCTACCCCTAGCACCATGGTATAGCCTAACGAATTGATGAAACTCATGCTCGGCGAGTAGATCGCCCATGCTTTCATGACAGTCAGGTTTGCATCGCGCACATGGGCAGAGGACTTGTTGAAACTTACTAACTCATCGTCCTCGGCAGCGTAGGATTTGATTTGTCGGATGCCTGCGATGTTGTCATGCAGCATGGCGTTCATTTCGCCAGTGGCTTTGCGGACGATCTTATACCGCTTACCTGCATGGCGTGTGTAAAGCCATGCCCCGATGATTAGCAGTGGGATCGGTGCCAGAGCTGCTGCGGTGACGATGGGGGAGAGGCTATACAGGAAGATGGAAACAATTAGAATTTGCAAAACGGCCACCAATCCTTGCTCGATGCCATCGATCAGCACTCTCTCCATCTGCGGCACGTCTTCAGCTACCCGCGTCATGATGTCACCTGAGCGCCGTTCATCGAACCACTTCAGGCGTAGCCGCTGTAGTTTGTCATAGAGCTCAGAGCGGAGGTCGTAGATAGCTTTCTGCTCAAAGGTGTTGTTGATGAGAATACGCAGGAAGTTGAACAAATCGCGCGCAAAGAAGGCGATCACAACCACCGCAATAAACGGCCAGAGTTTGTCAATCTGCCCTTCCTCAATGACTTCACGCACCACTCGGCCAGTCATCATCGGAAAAGCGAGTAGCATTACCGTCATTAGCACCGCACAAGCGAGCTGGGCAATTGCCAGGCGGGGATACTTACCGAGGTAGGAAAAAATGCGCAAAATTGTCTTCATAAGTGGCGGGCAGTAACTACGCCGCATAAGGGGGCAATGTAAAGGCAAGGATAAAAGAGATGAAAAATATTAAGATTTACCATTTTTGGTGTTGCCGACCCCCTCCGCTACCCTCTAGTCTCCGCTTTACACACCACCAAATCAGATGGTTTGCGTTGGTCAGCGGTCTGAAGTTTATTGATGCATAACAGTTTTAATAGATTTCACACAGGCAGCTAGCTAATTCACAACTATCTTGAAATCACCACAATAACGATCCTAACACCTACACTAACACCTACTATGTCGAAAGTATTCGGAACCATTGCTGCAGTCCTTCTTGCCGCAGCCGCCTTTGTCGCATTTAAAAACAAAGAAGCCTACGCCAAAGAAATCCAAACCCATCAAGGGCAAGTACGTAAAAAAGATAGCAACCAAAAGAGTCTGGCTAAAGAGCTTGAACGTTTCAATGTCGCTGATGGCGAGCGTAAAAGGCTACTTGCAGATGCCGAGGGCGTCCAAAAGGAAGTGGACACCCAGACCGCTACATACAACAAGCTTGAGAAAGATGTTAAAGCACTTGAAGAACAGCACGATTCTAACGCCAAGGAAATCGCCAGTGCTGATGACATTCTCAAAGGTCTTCCTGATCCCAAGGAGCTTGTTCCTAAAGTCCGCCGCATGAAAGCTCAGCTTGCTGAAGCACGCACAGGTATTGCCACTCAAGAAGCTCGCCTCGCTAACCTTACTCGCGAAGATAAGTCTGGCAAAGCAAGCATCAAGGGACTCCGTGATCGGATTGAACTCTACAACACTGGAAAGTCCTTCCCAAATCTCCGCACAAGAATCAGCACCGTCTATCGTAACTGGGGATTTGTTATCCTAGCCGCAGGTGATAAGCAGGGTGTTGTGTCTGGCTCTACGCTGAATGTAGTGCGTGGAGGTGAAGTTATCGCCAAGCTCAAAGTAACGGCTGTTGAAGCTGGTAGAGCGTCAGCAAACATCGTTCTTGATTCCGTAGCTGAAGGCACCACCGTTCACTCTGGTGACACTGTGGTAACACCTAAAGAAGAAGCCAAGCCTGCCGCAGCCGCGCCAGCTGTAAAGAAGTAAGGCATCACTCAAAACGAATTACCGTTCCTAACCAAATAATTTTCACACACCTACACTTTATACCATGAAAGCTTTACTCTACGTCATCGCCATCGCCGCCATCGGAGCTGGCGGTTGGTTCTCATACTCCACCATGAACAAGTTCACCGACTTGAAAAAGGCTCGCAAAAGTCTTGAGGGAGATAACAAAAACCTTAAAGCATCCATCGAACGCCAGAAAAACGAGGCGAACGACATGGAAGCACAGCAAAAGGCCGCCAACACAAAGTTGGAAGACACCAAGGCTGAACTCGACAGCGTGAAGGGTAAAATCACCCTCAAGAATCGCGAATCTGCCGATTGGAAAAGCAAGATTGCTGAGCAGAAAGAGAAACTCGATGAGATTCAAAACCTCATCACCGAAATCAAAAAAGTCTTCAAGGCTGAGTTCGGCGATAATGTTGACCTTGCCCAGATCCCAGGCCTTGTTAAGCGCATGGAGGATGATCTGAAGAAGGCAAACAAGAAGCTTGAAGAACTTGAAGAATACACAGGTGCTGCTGATAAGCGTGTTGCTAAGAACAAAGCAGCTCTCCAAGACCTTGGTAAGCGTCTCAGTGAGCGTGCTGCCCGCCTCCGTGGAAACGCGGCTGTTGGCCAAGTCTCATCCGTTAATCACGACTGGGGTTTTGCCGTTGTCAAAGTTCCTTCAAACATGCCTGTCACGGATCAATCCAAGCTCCTTGTGAAGCGCGGCTCTGATTTTGTAGGTAAACTCAAGATCAACGCCATCGAAGGAAACCGCATCATTGCAGATGTTGATTACAAGAGCATGACTCCTGGCCTCGTTGTTCGCTCAGGTGACCAAGTCGTTCTTGAAAAGCCAGCTACTAACTAATGGCAAAGGAGCAAGACTCCTAACGATTCATTTCCCAACGGCTCCGCAATATGTGGAGCCGTTTTTTTTGAGTTGGTATAACGAGGGAAACTTTCAGGTATTGTGCTTTTTTGAGTTGGTATGAGATAAAACTTGATATAAAGAAAAAAAATTCATTAAATCGCGTATAGACATCATGTTTCATTATTCAATGGCTACATTTTCAGTATTAAAGCTCCTCCCTGCCTCAGCCTTCCCTGTGCGAGTGAGGCGTATGCTGGTGATAGCAGGAAGTTTGCTAGCGTCATCCACGCTGGTACACGGGCAGGCTGCGGAGAGCTATAACCTGCCGCCGATGAATTACAGCAAGGCAAAAGAGAACAATACCATCTCACGATTACAAGCTGCCATTGAGGAGCAAAAAAGATCTTTGCCCGGCAGTAATGCCACAGAAATTCTCAAAGCACTGCTGGCCGAACTCAAAGTGCCCATATCATCTCAGACCTTGGTGTTTTCTCAGACCAGCTTGCAGCGTGAGCTTATCCGCCCGGAAAACCCACGCGCCGTTTACTTTAACGAAGATTTTTACATCGGCTACGTTCCGGGAGGCTTGATAGAAATCATTGCCTGTGACGATCCATCAGGCATGATGTTCTATCAATACAACCCGAATGTTTCCAAGGAGAAGCGTAAGTTTGTTAGGGGGCAGGATTGCATGCGCTGCCACGTTAATGGAGAAACGCGGGATATTCCAGGGCTGATGATTAGGTCCGTGTATGCGCGCGAGGATGGGCTGCCTGTGCTATCGTGGGGCTCTTCATTCATCACCACGGCTAGCCCGATCCCTGATCGCTGGGGTGGCTGGTATGTCACCGGCACTCATGGTGAGATGGGGCACCTTGGAAATAAGTGGATCAAAAAAGGCAGTAGATTCCAGAAGTCTCACGGGCTGAATGTCACTGATCTCAAGCCGTACTTCAACACAGAGAAATACCTAACAGACACCAGCGATATCCTTGCGCTCATGCTGCTAGAGCATCAGGCTGAAGCGCATAATATTTTCTACTCCGCACGCACTGGCTACCTACGGGCTGAGTTTCTTTCCAAGGCGGTCAACGATGGCAAGGTCAACGCCGAGTCGCTCAAAGGCTTACGCCGAAACTACGTGAGCTCCATTCTGAAACTGCTGCTCTTTGCCGATGAGGCAAAGCTCCCCACCGATGGTATTGATGGCTCTCAGCAATTTGTAAAGGACTTCACCGCTGCTGGGAAATCACACGATGATTATTCGTTGCGGGATCTTCGCCTACAGAAGCGCCTATTCAAATACCGTTGCAGCTACATGATTTACAGTAAATCTTTTGCTCTCGTGCCGGATACCATTCGGGCGGATGTGCTCAAATCTATTCGGGCTATCACGACGGAAGGGAAAACCTATCCAGGATTGCCGAGCCTGAGTAAGAGGGAGAAAGAGCGCATTGATTTGATACTCAAGAGCACGCTTCCTGAGTATGCAGCTCTGAAGTAATGAGCGCTATTGTTCTATATCAAGGATGCGAAATTCCTCAACAGGCACACCCCCTAACAAGTGCTCATCAATGATCCTCTCCAGAACATACGGAGTGCAGGAGTGATACCAAACTGCATCTGGGTAAACCACGGCGATGGGCCCTTGGGTGCAGACGCGTAGGCAGTTCGCCTTGGTGCGGAATACCTTACCGGCGGGCTGGATCTTCAGCTCGTTGAGGCGGTTTTTGAGGTAGTTCCATGAGATCAAACTTTCACCACGCTTGCAGCATTTGTCCTTTGTTTGATCTGCGCAGAGGAAGATGTGGCGTTCCACTTGATCAGGAACACCAAGCGGCTTGGCGGCTTTCTGAGCGGATTGATTCATGGCTTTTAATCCCAATCTAACACAACCTTGCCAGACTGCCCAGAGAGCATGGTTTCAAACCCTTTGGTGAAGTCTGTGTAATGATACTTATGGGTGATGACGGGGTTGATATCTAATCCAGCTTTGATCATGGAGGTCATCTTATACCATGTCTCAAACATTTCCCGACCGTAGATTCCCTTGAGCACAAGTCCTTTGAAGATGACCTTATCCCAATCGATCGCAACATTTTCAGGGAAGATCCCTAACAGAGAAACCTTAGCACCATTCGATGTGTGAGTGAGTATGTCATTAAGCCCGCTCGGATGACCGGACATTTCAAGTGCCACATCGAAGCCCTCCGTCATACCTAGTTCCTTTTTAACATCACCGAGAGATTCTTTGGAAACATCTACCACTCGGCTAGCTCCAAGCTTGGTGGCAAGATCGAGCCGATAGGGGTTGACGTCTGTTACTACTACGTTTTTGGCACCTGCGAACTTCGCCACCGCTGCGGCCATGCAGCCAATCGGCCCCGCACCTGTGATGAGCACGTCTTCCGCCACCAAATCCCATGAGAGAGCAGTATGCACAGCGTTTCCAAGTGGATCAAATGTCGATATGATATCCTCTGGGATCGATTCATCCACCTTGTAGGCATTGCGTGCTGGGATGGATAGATACTCGGCAAACGCCCCAGTGCGATTGACTCCCACGCCCTCAGTGTTCGGACAAAGATGCCTGCGCCCAGCAAGGCAGTTCCGGCAGTGGCCACAGACGATGTGCCCTTCACCGGAAACTCTCTCGCCCACTTGGAAGTCAGTGACGCCTGCTCCCACGGCTGCGATGGTGCCGCTGTATTCGTGGCCAACGGTCATTGGCACGGGAATGGTTTTTTGAGCCCACTTGTCCCATTTCCAGATGTGGACATCAGTGCCGCAAATGGAGGTTTTATTGATCTTGATGAGCACGTCCATGGGGCCGACTTCCGGCTCGGGGACGTCTTCTAACCATAGACCTTCTTCTGACTTGGATTTAACGAGTGCTTTCACTGAGGTCATTTCAACCTCTCGGAGGAGGAAATTGCACGTCTTTTTTGATTTGATTTGCCATTTCTTGAGCTCGCTCACCATACTCTGCGCATCACCTGCTAGCACGGGCTGGTTTACTTACCATGAATGCATTCCTCAATAAACTCGAAAGGCGCTTTGGCTCATGGGCCATTTCTGGTCTGATCCGCTACTTGGCTATCCTATTTGTGGGGTCGTTTTTACTGGGCGGCGTTCGCCCAGGAATAGGTGCACAGTTTGAGTTCAACTGGGAGCTCATCCTCTCTGGTCAAGTTTGGCGTGTGTTTACCTTTATTCTAGCACCGTCAGCATGGTCGTTTAGCCTGATCGGTTTAGTTTTTGCCTATTGTGGTCTGATGCTGATGTTTTTATTTAGCGATTCCCTAGAAGCTCAGTGGGGAGTGTTCCGCACAAACCTCTACGTGCTTTGGGGGTTCATCACGGCGCTGCTTGGCTCCATTGTGATGAGTATTTGGGGCGGGGGAGCGCCTCCTTTCGCGGGAGTTTATCTGAGCATGTCCATCATGTTTGCTTTTGCCACTTATAATCCGCAGTTCCGCCTCATGCTTTTTTTTGTGATCCCTACTCCTATCTGGATTATTGCTTCAATCACCGGGGTTATGCTCGGGTTCTCACTGCTAGGTTCAAGTAATGCTGAGGCACTGTTCATGATTGTCTGCTTGTCTAACTATCTCTTTGTAGCCATCCCGATGCGTTTCACGGAAGCCCGGATGGCGCGTGGAAGCCTCAATCGGCGCAGGCAGTTCAAGAGTCTGCAAAGTGAAGCAGACTACTTCCACAAATGCTCCGTATGTGGAGCGACAGATGTTTCTCACCCAGAAGCAGAATTCCGTGTCGGCCACGATGGCGAAGACTACTGCACCGAGCACTTACCAGAGTGACATAATTTTACGCCAAGTTGTCAGTTTGCATTGACCCTCATGGCTGTTTTTCCTAGGAACTTCCTCATGGAACCACTCTACGAAGGAAAAGCCAAACGCCTCTACTCAACTGGCGATGCTAATGTGCTCCGCATGGAGTATAAAGATGAAGCCACCGCATTCAACGCGGAAAAGAAAGCTGAGTTTGAAAACAAAGGCAAGCTGAACAAGGCTATCACACTTGCCATGTATCGCATGCTGGAAGCCAAAGGTGTGGAAACCCACCTCGTAGCCGATGTCGATGAGGTGAATCTCGATGTGCAATCCGTTGATATCCTCATGGTGGAGGTGATTGTTAGAAACATCGCGGCTGGCTCATTCTGCAAACGCATGGGCGTGGAAGAAGGTAGGGTGTTTAATCAGCCCATCGTTGAGTTCTCATATAAATCAGACGAGCTTGGTGATCCCCTTATCAACACCGATTATGCTCGCGAACTTGGCCTCGCCACCCCCGAAGAGTGCGCTGAACTGAAGGAGAAAGCTCTCATCGTCAATGAGGTGATGATTGATTTCTTCAAACAGTGCGGACTTAAACTGGTCGATTTCAAAATCGAATTTGGCCGCACCAAGGACGGCACTGATAAGATCGTGCTGGCAGATGAGATTAGCCCTGATACCTGCCGTCTCTGGGATATCGAAACCGGAAAAAAAATGGATAAAGATCGCTTTCGCCAAGACCTCGGTGGCGTGATGGAAGGCTACGAGGAAGTTCTCAAGCGCATCGAATCCCTCGAAGGCTAATCCTGATTTCAAACCAGCTTAACCATTTGATCCCATGTCAGACTGTAAACGTCCCTTTTCTTCGCAAGTTTTCGATGGCCCAGATCGCGCACCTAGCCGTGCGATGATGCATGCCGTTGGGTTTGAGAGTGAAGACTTTGATAAACCACAAGTGGGTGTTGCATCCACCTGGAGCCAAGTGACCCCCTGTAACGTCCACATTGACCGGCTCGCCCTTGAGTCGTCCAAAGGCGTGGATGCTGCCGGAGGTAAATCCGTTATCTTTAACACCATCACCATTTCCGATGGTATTTCTATGGGCACCGAAGGGATGAAGTACTCCCTCGTTTCCCGCGAGGTCATCGCAGATTCCATCGAAACCGTCGCGGGCTGTGAAGGCATGGATGGCATCGTTGCCATTGGCGGCTGTGATAAAAACATGCCGGGCTGCATCATCGCCCTAGCGAGATTGAATCGCCCTGGGATTTTTGTTTATGGCGGAACTATTCTTCCTGGTTGTGAAACCATCCAAGGAGAAGAGAAGGACCTCGATATTGTTTCCGTGTTCGAAGCCGTAGGCAAGCACGCTGTCGGCGAATACTCAGATGAAGATCTAAAAAAAGTAGAGCAGGCAGCCATTCCAGGTGAAGGCTCATGCGGCGGCATGTACACCGCCAACACCATGGCAAGCGCTATCGAAGCGCTCGGCATGTCACTCCCTAACAGCTCAGCCCAAGCTGCCGTTAGCGAGGACAAAATGCGCGATTGCTTTGACGCTGGTGCCGCTGTCCTGAATATGATGGAGAAAAACATCCGTCCCAGCGACATTCTCACCCGCAAAGCCTATGAGAATGCCATCACGGTGGTCATCGCCCTCGGAGGCTCCACCAACGCCGTGCTTCACCTCCTAGCCATGGCACACGCCTCAGGCGTTGAGCTGAACATCGATGATTTTACCGAGATTGGTAAGCGCGTCCCCATGCTTGCTGATCTCAAGCCGAGTGGCCGGTTTGTTATGGCTGACCTCGTCAAAATCGGCGGCACCGTGCCACTGATGAAGATGTTGTTAGAAGCTGGGTTGCTTCACGGTGATTGTCTAACAGTTACTGGTAAAACCATGGCTGAAAACCTCGCGAACTCTGGCATCGATTACCCAGAAGATCAGGAGATCATCCGTCCGCTGGATAATCCAATCAAAAAAGACTCCCACCTCCGCATCCTCTACGGCAACCTCGCGCCCGAAGGTGCTGTTGCTAAAATCACTGGCAAAGAAGGGGACAGCTTCACCGGGAAAGCCCGTGTCTTTGACAGTGAAGAAGAAGCAATGACCGCCATTCTCGAAGGCAAAATCATTGATGGGAACGTCATCGTCATTCGCCGTGAAGGGCCAAAAGGAGGCCCCGGAATGCGTGAGATGCTCGGACCCACATCGGCAGTGATGGGCAGAGGTCTTGGCGATAGCGTAGCACTCATCACTGATGGACGATTCTCTGGTGGCAGCCACGGATTTGTTGTTGGCCACATCACACCAGAAGCCCACGTCGGAGGTCCCATCGCACTTCTTGAAGAAGGTGATGAGATCACCATTGATGCTGTAGGGAACCAGATTTCCGTTAACCTCAGCGATGATGAATTAGCCGCTCGCAAAGCAAACTGGAAACCCTACGAGCCTCGCTACAAACGCGGTGTGCTTGCCAAATACGCCCACAGCGTCACCTCCGCCTCCACAGGTGCGGTTACAGACGACTTTGAGTAAATATCACCGGTAGGGTCGCTTTGCCAAAGCGACCGCAAGGTGCCAGCGCTTGAATCTGCCTGTGCTGGTCGTATTGTGGAAATGAGCTTGGGCGGGGTCTTTCTAGGGGCAATAGAAGAACCGCGATCCGGGCGCTTTACCAAAACGCCCCTTTATCATGTAGTTTTGCTATTCTTGAGAGGGAAAAAGCCAAACGAAAAAATCTGAGCAAAAAACATTGCCAAGCACGGCAAGGCTAGCTAGCTTCCGCCCGCATCCCCACAGGATCTACTGGACAGGTGGCAGAGTGGTCGAATGCGCACGCTTGGAAAGCGTGTGAGGCAGCAATGTCTCCGCGGGTTCGAATCCCGCCCTGTCCGCCATCTGTCAACGGCACTCCTATAAGTGCCTCAAAATCAAAGACAAACGCCCCCTCTGGGGAATCTGCGACAGGAATTCCAGAAAGAATTCCAGCACAATTGACACGAAAACCGGGTCGTATGGCCCGTAAACGAAAGCGTCGCAACAGTATCGTGGAGATCGGAACAGGTCCCGCGAGAGTCAAAATCTACACCGTCAATCGCAAGGATGGCTATCCGATGTTCTCGCTCTACTGGAAGGAGGGCGGACAGCGAAGGGCCAAACATCTCGCCTGCATGGAGGAGGCCAGACTGATTGCCCAGCAGATCAGTGTCCGGTTGGAGAACGGATTCGCCAGTGGAACTGAAGCGACCAAGCGAAACCTGGAACTGCTCCGCCACTGCGAGAAAGTCGCCAGCCAGTTCGGTGTAAGTCTCACTGCCGCGATGGACGAATGGGCCAGTGCCCGCAAGACCGCCGGGGATGAGATCGCGCTCTCGGATGCAGTCCGCTTCTACGCGGCCAATCGGTCGATCTTGACCGCTGTGAAGACAGTAGAGAAAGTGGTTGATGAGTTCGTCGAGTCTCGCCGTGTCAGTGGTGTAAGCGATGTATACGTCAGAAACTGCAACCTCAATCTCAAGCGGTTCAATAGACATATAAGCGGAAACATCGACGAGGTCACCGTCACAGACATCAACCGGTTCCTGTCCGGATTGGACGGACTCGGGCCGGTAAGCCGCAACGCGATCCGCCGCAACATTGTGACCATGTTCCGCTTCGCCAAGAAGCAGGGATACCTCCACCCCGACCGGAAGACGGCCGCCGAACAGAGCGAGTCGTTCAAAGTGCCGGACAAGGAGATCGCCATTTTTACGCCTGAGGAGATGGAGAGGATCCTCATGAAGGCAAATGCCCGGATTCTTCCGCTCATCGCCATAGGTGGGTTTGCTGGTATCCGAACGGCAGAGATCAGGCGATTACATTGGGAAGACATCAAGTGGGATCGCGGTTACATCGAGATTGCTGGCCGAAAAGCGAAGACGGCTGCCCGACGATTAGCGCCCCTCAGCGACAACCTCAAGACATGGCTGGCGCCGTGGCGAATGGAGTCGGGTCCAATCATCACGATGGCCGACCCGTCCGGGGCGATGAGCGACACCGCCGTGAAGGCACAGATCCCCGGTGGATGGCGTCAGAACGCCCTCAGACACTCGTTTATTAGCTATCGGGTGGCAGAGACCGGAGATGTCGCCCGAACTTCTTTGGAGGCGGGCAACTCGCCGAAGCAGATATTCCGCCACTACAGGGAGATCGTGGACGAAGCCGCAGCCAAGGAGTGGTTCTCAATCACACCTCCGGAAGACTGGGAACCAAGCGA
>JBMYYO010000078.1:0-9170 GCA_049609505.1 Akkermansiaceae bacterium
GAGAGTTTCCGCATTGATCATGTTGCGGGTGCTCTCTGTCAGCGGGCAGTGCAGGCTGATGGCATCAGATTGGGAAAAGAACTCGGCCTTGCTGACTCGGGGGATTTCGGTAGCTGGATCTGGGGTTTCGGAGGCATTTTCCCGCTGCAGTGCGATCACCCTCATACCTAGCCCTTGGGCTGCCTTGGCGACGCTGCGGCCGATGTTTCCTAAGCCAGCAACCCCGAGAGTTTTCCCCCCAAGGTCAGTCATCGGGTGATCGAGCCGGGTAAAAATAGGAGAAGCTGACCAGAGTGTAGCCTCCGCGGCATAGCGGTGCATACTACTAGCAAGGTTAATCAGCAGTCCAATAGCATGCTGAGTGACGCTAGCGGTAGAGTAGCCGGCGACGTTGCAGACGGGGATGCCCGCCTTCTCAGCGGCGGCAAGGTCCACGCAGTTAGTCCCCGTGGCCGCTACGCAGATGAGTTTGAGGTTCTTGCATGCGCGCATAGTCTCCTCTCCGATGATGACTTTGTTGGTAATCGCAATGTTTGTATCCTGTAAGCGCTCGATCACCTCCTCGGGTGCGGTGGTGTCATAGTGCTGGAATCGGCCAAAATCAACCAGTGGAGTCAATGCGGTGTCGCCCATGGTGGATGAGTCAAGAAACGTCAAATGCTGCATGGGCTAAGCTTATTCCGACAGTTCCCAAATAAGGGAGGAAAAAATAATCGTTTCCTGTATCCGTGTGAGGTTTGTTTTTGCGGGGAAAGAGGCTCGAAGGCTAGTTGTTATGTCGTCAAAAAAGGGTAGTTAATAGCTTAAATAGATTCTAATTCGTCAAAATAGACGATATAAATATTTCATGTAAATCCATAAAAGCGGGACAATTTGGTTGCAAAAACCATATTTTCATATATCGTCTTTTTTGGCGAATTAATGGTGTTTTTTGTTGTTTATTCGTCAGTATTAACGATATAACTAAGCTTGTTCAATGAAGCCAGCAAAGCAAGAAAACGGACAGAAAACCGGGGAAATCAATCAAATGGGGATCAGGATAGAATCCTGCCGCATTGCCCGCGAGTGGACGCAAGCCCGGCTGGCGCGTGAAGCAGGTCTATCCAAGCGCACTATTGAGCGGCTGGAGGCAGGGCATTCAATCCAGCTCACCAGTTTTCTGAAAATTCTCACAGCGCTCGGGCTTGTGGGCGATGTGCTGGCGGCAATCCCATCGGATGAATTAAGCCCAGTGGATGAGTTGGAAAAAGAGCGCAGCAGCAAGCGGAGGCAGCGAGCCTCTACATCACGGCTACGTGAGCGGGAGGCGAGAAAAACCTGGAAGTGGGGAGATGAAAAATGAGCGTGTTGACGGAAGTGAAGCTCTGGGGCACCACTATTGGTGCGGCGAGGGTAGGGGACTACGGAGTCTGTGAGTTTGGCTACGATCCAGATTTTTTGCTTAGTGGGATTGAGCTTGCCCCAGTAAAAATGCCCCTTAGTAGTCGGGTATATCGGTTTCCTGAGCTATCTGCCGATAGCTTCAAGGGGCTGCCAGGAATGCTCGCAGACTCATTGCCAGATAAGTTTGGCAACGCCATTATTGATGCCTGGCTAGCACGGCACGGACGAAGTCGGGAATCAATGAATGCGGTTGAGCGGCTCTGCTACATCGGAACCCGTGGCATGGGAGCACTGGAGTATCACCCGACGTTGGAACCCACTCAAAAATATGGAGATCTTTTAGAAATCCGCGATCTCGTGCAGCTAGCGTCTGCAATTCTTACGCACCGCGATTCATTGGATACGTATTTTGCCAAATCTGGAGAAAAAGCGGAGGTTAATCGCGCAGCCTTTGATGAAATCTTGCGTGTCGGCACCTCTGCTGGTGGCGCGCGAGCCAAGGCTCTAATCGCTTGGAATGAAAAAACCAACGAAGTCCGCTCTGGCCAAGTGAGCCATGATGCCGATTACTCGCAGTGGTTGATCAAATTCGATGGCGTGCAAAACAACCGTGATAAAGAAGCAGCTGACCCGCAAGGGTTCGGACTGATCGAATACGCCTATTACCTGATGGCTCAAGATGCCGGCGTCATCATGCCCGAGTGCCGATTGTTCGAGGAGAATGGTCGCAGCCACTTCATGGCAAAACGATTCGATCGCACACCCGAAGGTGGCAAGCTGCACATGCAATCTCTCGCCGCTCTCGACCACCTCGATTTCAACATGGCAGGAGCGCACAGCTACGAGCAGGCCTACCAGATGATGCAGACCCTCTCCCTTTCCAAGGTAGAAATGGAGCAGCAATTCCGCCGTATGATCTTTAACATCGTGGCTCGGAATCAGGATGACCACGTCAAAAACATCTCATACCTCATGGATCGGCACGGTGAGTGGTCGCTTTCGCCTGCCTATGATGTGACGTATAGCTACAATCCTAACGGAAACTGGACCAGCGCGCATCAAATGACCCTGAATGGGAAACGAGATCATTTTCTAACAGATGACTTCATCGCCTGCGAAAAACTTATTGGTCTCCCGCGTGGACGAGCCAAACGCATTCTTGCCGAGGTCGTGGACGTGGTCAAAAACTGGCAGAGCTACGCCAACCAAGCGCAAGTTTACCCTGAGCATATCGAAAAAATTCAAGCCACTCACCGGCTAGAGTGGTAATGTTTTTCGGTGAAAACGTGAGGTGCTCTTAATTTTTGAAATGTTTGCAATGCTATGAATAGATACCTTTTTCTCCTTTACTCGTTTTTTACTGCAGTGATCGCGGTCAGCAATGCCTGCGAGCAAAATGTTATCCCGTCACTGCCAAAATCTGCCAAACTCGCACTGCACGAAGATTGGTCATCGGGGAAAATCGATCCCTCTCGTTGGTATAGATTACGCAAGCAGTGGGGGAAGGGGAATGCAGGTGTTGTGCCAGAAAATGTATCTGTTGTTAGGGATATGGTGAACGGCAAAGGTCAGTCCGTTTTGCAATGCTCCGCCAATGGTGACCTCTATGATGGCTCTGTCACTGGGCAGTGGAAAAAGAAAGCCCGTGTCGGCGGTGTGATCGTTTCCAAACAACACTTCGCTTCAGGCCGATTTGAAGTAGTGATGAAAATAGGTACACCGGAAAACCCACAACCCGCTGGCATGGTTCCCGCCATCTGGACATACGGATATCGCATGGTGAAGATTAAAACCGACAAGCCTAACAACTTCCACCGCAAGCACCCACTCTACCACCCCTACCTGCAAGAGTGGGGGGCAGGGCAGGCGTTCTACTGGTCAGAAATCGACTTCCCAGAGTTCGGCAAAAAGGGCGACTACAAAACGCCGATGTACAACACTTTCCTCAACAAGCAGCACCACTCCACAACCTTCGATGCCCACGGCGCAGCCGATGGAAACTACCACACCTACACCACCGAGTGGCGCACTGGGTTGGTGCCTATCCATGGTGTGAAAGACAGCCAAGTTGCCGAGGCGGAAGGCTTCTACTGGGTGCAGGATAAATCCATCCCCTACAAAAACTACTGGGGCAGCCCGCTCAAGCGCTTGGGCAAGGACAAGTATGCCGTGTGCAGAGGTCTAACAGCTACTCACTGGATTGATGGCAAATACATCGGCAAGAACACCAAGCTGGTTCCCGCCATGAGCGGTCAGTTGAACCTCGGTGTCTGGCTACCCGAATGGGCAGGCCCCGCGAAGTGGAAAACTTCCACCGTCCGCTTCGCCAGCATCAAAGTCTGGCAATACAACGATCCCGGCGACGTCAAAGGCATCCTTACCGATGATATTACTAACAACTTTGACCAAAGCGGGAACCCGGTGCGGCACTAGGGGCGCAGTTTAAGTGCTACAAGGCTAGGGGGGGCTGTAAAATCACTTCTAAAGCACTCAAAAAAATCGACATCGCATTGCCAATGATGATATGACTTTACCCATGAGCTGGACTTGCGATAATTGGCGGCTCACATCTAACAAATCATACCACTATTATGATATATCAACCCTCTTCATTGCTACGAAAGATGCCTAAGTATATAACCCGTTTTTGCTGCGGCGCGATCGCTTTATCGTCTCCCATGCTCAATGCCGCGTTGACTGAAATGGTTACCACGGCCGAAGACCAAAATAATGGTGCAACAGGAGGTAGATCGCTGCGTGAAGCGATTGCTGACGTCGACGACGGGGGGACAATTCGTTTCAGCAAAAACATCTCCATGGTGCCTATCCGGTTAACTTTAGGACCTCTGAGCCACAGTGGAAAAATGGTAACAATCGATGCTTCCGAGCACCCGTTCCTGGTTACTATTGACGCGGCAGGACAGTCGCGCGTTTACAACATTGCTGGGCTTAACTCCGACCTCGATCTCAAAGGAATAAAAATTACCGGAGGTTCAGGTGGAGGCGTTGTTCTCACTTCAAATTTATCGCGCGTCCGGGTGGAAAATTGTTGGTTTGTTGGAAATGAAGGACCGGCTCTCAGGTCGAGAGGAGGGCTTGTGGTTAACGGATGCACGTTTAGCGATAATACGAATACCCAAGGAGGTGCTGTGGTGTGTTTTGGTACGCCAGGCACGGTGACAAATAGCACCTTTTACCGCAACTCGGGCACGAGTTTTGCTGGAGGTGGAGCCATTTACACGGCAACTTCCTTAGCGATCACCCACTGTACGTTTCATCAAAACCGGAGACCTCCAAACGTCATCGGAACTCCGCAACCTGGTGCTGCGGTTGGAGTGGAAGCTGGCACTGCCACCTTGCGGGGCTGCGTCTTTTCTCGTAATGATGGAGCAACACAATTCAATGCTGCAGGTAGCGGCTCGATTGTATCTGGGGGGTATAATCTTATCGATACAGGCGACGAAGGAATCCTTACTGAGCCCAGTGACATCGATAACACACCTGCCTCTCTGAGACCATTTGACTTTCATTTAGGAAAAACTCCCACCCTGCCACCAGCCGAAGGTAGCCCGTTGTTAGATGTTATTCCAAACCCTTCGCCTTTCCCAAGCCCAACGAGCACTGATCAGCGCGGGTTTAATCGGCTTCAAAACGCGCTCTATGACATCGGTGCAGTAGAAGCATTCCCATTAGTGAGCATTGGAGCTGATGCCACGGCTCTGCAAAATACCATTGATAATGCTGGTGCGGAGGTTCGTATCAAATTCAACGCCGCTAGCAGTGGGCAGACGATTACACTTCCTAACCAAACTGAACTACTCATGGACACAGGAAGTGTAATCCTAGACGCATCCCACCTGGATGAACCTGTGACAATTACGGGGACAAATTCAAGGTTGCTACGCATTGAGTCAGTGCATGCGCAACTGCGCAAGTTGATCTTCGTTGGGGGAAATTCGATCCAAACTACAACTGGAGCAGTTGGTCAAGGCGGCGCGATTTACATTGGGGAAGATTCGGAGGAATTCGTCAGTATCATTGATTGTCAGTTTGCGTCTAACAGAGCCACGTCTGGTGGCGGCATTGCGGTCGATGGGGGATCGTCTGTATTGGAAATACGCCGTTCGTCATTTTTGACAGGCCAAGCCGACTCGGCAGGTGCACTCTACTCAGTCGGCTCGACAGTGCTGATCGAAAACTCAACATTCAGATCGAACTCTGCGGGTGGCACCACGGGGAGTGCGATTCATGTTACAGGTCGCACCAGTTTATCTCATTCAACCATCGCAGGAAACTTCACGACTGGGTTAAGTACTCAAGGGGCTGTTTATGCCACAAGCTCTCTTTATTTCACCCACTGCTTGTGGCAAAGCAATGCCAACGGCGCGTTGACCGTTACCACAGCTCATAACGGCGGCTTTAATCTTAGCGACGACAACCCGAGCCTCTTCGGCGCAGATGACATAAGCAATGCCGATGTGTCATTGAGTTCCTTGGATTATTACGGAGGCTGTGTGCAAACCGTCCTACCCGCAGCGGGTAGCGCCGCTATCGACGCGGGCAGAGCAGGAGAATTTCTCTGTTTGCTAGGCGATACACGCGGCTTCCAACGTGTCCGAGGAGGGCGGATCGACATCGGTGCTGTTGAAGCTCACTCGGATTACTTTTGTGACTTTGATACGTGGGCGCTGGAGAATTTGCCCCTCGTTGATCGGCAGCCTGACAGCGACACAGATAATGACGGCATGAACGCCATTACCGAATGGGCACTGGGACTCGATCCCACAACTCACAATCATCCCGTGATCTCCATTGCACCTGACAGAAAAGTTGTCTTCGAGTGGAACCCTTCAGCCAAGGACATCACCCTCATCGTTCAGCTTAGCACCGATCTTGTGGGTTGGTCTGATTTCTACACCATCACTAACGGTTCAGTGACAACCGGGGCTGGCGGCCCAGCCACCGTTACAAACCATGGCCCCACTCGCCAGACTGTGGAACGTGATGCTCCTAACTCTACCAGTGGCAAAAGGTTTATCCGCTTCAAAGTGATCGAGTGATAGCAGCCGGGAGTTCTATTTTTAACCATCCTTGATTTTTTGTTGTTTACCTAGCCTACATCAATCACCTCTTATAACTATGCACTACTTAGCTCGCTGCGTCATCGTGATGGCATTGACTTTATCAACTGCACTCGCGCAGAAAAAAGGCCCGATGGCTCCTGTCAACGACACAGAAGGACTGCCCCGTGTCTTACTCATCGGCGATTCCATCTCGATCGGATACACCATACCTGTCCGCAATCTACTCAAAGGAAAAGCAAACGTGCACCGAGCACGCGCCAACTGCGGGCCAACGATCAAGGGGCTATCGCAGTTAGATAAGTGGCTAGCTACCGGAGGGAAGGACAAAAAATGGGATGTCATTCATTTCAACTGGGGGCTGCACGACCTCAAATACCTCGGCCCCAACGGCGAGAATCTAGCCGACCCAACGGACCCGAAAAACAAACAGCAAGTATCTCCAGCCGACTACGAAAAAAATCTCGATCAGTTAGTTCTCCGCCTCAAGAAAACCGGAGCCAAACTCATCTGGCGAAACACGACGCCTGTTCCCAAGGGATGCAAAGGCCGCGTCGTAGGCGACTCCAAAAAATACAACGCCATCGCCGCCAAGGTGATGAAAAAACACGGAGTGCAAATCCAAGATCTCTACACCTACGCCAAAAAACACCAAGCCAAGATCCAGCGAAAAGCCGACGTCCACTACACTCCAGCAGGCTCAAAAGCCTTAGCCGAGCAGTGCGTAAAAGTCATCGAAGCCGCATTGAATCAGAAAGGTTAGTGGGGTCTGCGGCGATCATGTCTGACAGGCATTGATTACTTTCTATTCCGTGCGTGTGGCGCTTGTTTGCGGTCTTTGTTGATGAGTTCACGTGTATGGATTTTTCCAGGTTTGACCGGCTGGTGGGATGATTGGGCGAGGGCGGTGAGTTTTTTCAAAAGGTCGGGGTGCTCGAGTGCGATATTGTTTTTTTCCTCAACGTCCTTGGAAAGATCGTAAAGTTCCCAGCTTTTCTTTTTTGATTTGTAGGCTTTCCAGTTGCCTTGACGAACAGCGGTTTGTCCGGAATATTCCCAGTAAAGATGGCTGTGTGGATTTTGTTTTTTCACACCTAACAAAGTAGGGGCGATAGAAATGCCGTCAGTCTTGGGTGATTCCGCGCCAGTAAGATCGGCGAGGGTTGGCATGATATCGGGGAAGTAGCAGAGGTGGTTGGAAACGCTCGCAGGTTTGATTTTTCCAGGCCAGCGAACAAGGAAAGGAACCTTGAGTCCTCCTTCATACAGTGAGCCTTTACCGGCGCGAAAACGTTTTCCTGTTACGGGGTGGAGATTCGGCGCGAAGAATCCGTGAGGTTCATTCGGCGTTTTGAAATACGCCTGCCCGCCGTTGTCACCACAGAGAAAAATGACGGTGTTGTCATCGATGTTTTTTTCTTTTAATAACGCAATTATTTCACCTAACTGTCGATCTACCATGTGCATGAAGGCGGCGTAAACCTTGGCATCTTGATCAGTGCGCTGTCCTGCCTTCCACGGTTTGTCCTTAAAGAGTTGCCACGATGGCTCGTCTTGATCGATGCCCCATAGCCCATGAGGCGGCGTCCATGGAAGGTAGCAGAAGAAAGGGGACTTGTGATTCCTACGGATGAACTTGAGCGATTCCTTGAATATCTCATCATGGGCGTGGGTTTTTCCTTTGTAAAAACTTTCCCCATCGTTGCCATCAAGAGGGACTTCCTTGCTGTTTCGGATGAGGTAGCTGGGGTAGAACGTATGAGCGTGGACTTGATCATAGTAGCCGAAGAACTCGTCGAATCCGTGTTTCTCCGGTACGCCTGTGGTCCCTCGACCGCCTATACCCCACTTGCCAAATCCTCCAGTCGTATATCCCTGTGACTTGAGCATGCTTGCCAAAGTTGCTTCCTCTTCGCGGATGGGTAAGAACCCACTGTTACTGCGCATCGATGTATGACCAGAGTGAAGGCCTGTCATCAAAACACAACGGGTGGGGCCACACACAGGTGCGCCTGCGTAAGCATTGGTGAAACGCATCCCTTCGCTGGCAAATTGGTCAATGTTCGGTGTGAGTAATCTTTTACTGCCCATGTGCCCCGATTCAAAATAGCCCCACTCGTCGAGCATGAGGTAAATGATGTTAGGTTTTTTAGAGTCTGCAATGCCCTGCGTTCCTGCCAGCAGAGTAATCGCTAATGTGTAGAATAGAATTTTCATAAATGTTTTGTTGTCTTCACCTAGATAACGGGCTCAGCGATTATTATTTCAGATGGGGGAGGCTGTGTATGAAACCGTCGGCTGTGTTCCGAAAAATCATACCCCTCTACTTTTGAAACCCAATGCGATAGAATACTTTTTCTTGGTGTGGAGTGGCAGGGAGCGACCAGCTTTGTGTGGGCGGAGTGGCCGGTAGGTAGGATTCGATTCGCTGCCAAGCTATCAGATCAAAACTTTGCTCAACGTAATACCGCAGCCCCGCTTGGCTGGGCCATTGGAGGGTGTTTCCAGCGGAAGAAATGCTGGCAATGCTTCGGACGTTGGCTTGGTGTGGAGAGGTGTTCAGTAAACTCTCCGCGTAGTTGCTCCAGCCGTCGAGATCGGTATCCGCGGTAGCGCTCTGCCCCGTTGAGCCGTAGTGAATGTTTTCCCATGTGTCGTCCAGACCATTGCCATCGCTGTCATCGATGGGTAATCGAGCCATGACCT
>JBMYYO010000078.1:9213-14392 GCA_049609505.1 Akkermansiaceae bacterium
GGATCACAGCAAGGTCGGAAGTGGTGGTCATGCCGTTATAAACGGAAGAATCAGCCACTGCTTTCTGCGCGGTCTGTATGACATCGCAGCGTGATTGAAGGGTGCTGTCAGATGCGGGCCATTGGTTGTTAGATAGCTGGACGATCACAAAACGTAACATCGCTCCATAAGTCAATCTGACGTCTGCGATGAAGTTGTTGAGGTTTTGTTGATAGTTGTTGTGTTGCGCTCCATTGACATCGCCTTCGCCCTGATGCCAGATCATTCCCTCTAACTGGATGGTGGCATTGGGGTAGTGCGTTGTTAGATCAGCAAGAGCTGCTGCTACGGTGCTCTGGAATCCTTGATAGATGGCGCCGTCGCCCGTTGTTGTTGCATCGCCGCCGGCCTTCCAATTGGCGTAGAGATTGGTTCCTCCGACTGTGTGTTTGATGATTGCGATCCGAGATTTTTCAGATCCTAACGTTTGATCCATATCACGACCAAACGATAGCTCTGGGCCGAACCTCCCGGCGTTTCCACTTTTGCTGCCGCTGCCTGGTTGGAGATTGATCCACTGATGGGCGGCAAGCGGACTCTGCCCACCTCCATTGCCGTGATAAAATGGCACAGTGGTCGTGGGTTGTTGCTCTTGGGTGGTTAGATCAGCAGTGTCTCCATAGCCATCGGCATTGGATTGGCCGCCTAACAAATATACGAGAACGCGCTTAATGCTTGGGTCAGAAAATGGCGGTGAGCTGGTTTCTCCTTCGAACGCCAGCTCCCTGATTCCTGCCCATGAACTGCCGATGTGGTTGTTTGCGATGACCAATTCTACAGAGCGGACGGATGAATACGAGGAAGTGAATGTGAATTGCTCTGCAGCGTAGTTGCCACTGGTAGGGCCTTGCGCGGCGCTAGCCGAGTAGGTTGCCCCAATCTGGTTGCCACTTCCGGCAGCGCCTCCTGGTGCATCGAAAAATTTCAGTGAAAATTCTTTGATTCCCTTGCTGGCGACTGTTGCATTTGTTGCATTGTTCCAGAGGTAGAATCGGCTCAAATCCACGGAGTCGTTAAACTCAAACACAATGGTCACGGGGTAGGAGCCAGCAGGGGGATCACTGGTGGCGTAACCTCGGCCAGAGTTTGCAGTGGCAGCCGCTAAGGTGTCGGTAGCGTTTGTTCTATTCTCATTGAATAAATTGGCGACGGCAAAATTCGCACTGAACTGCCCACCAGAAGTGGTCGCTGAGTTGGGATACAAAAATCCTGCGTGCGATAGGCTCGCAAATAAAAGTGCCGCAAAGACTGGTAATATCAGTCTGCCTAATTGAGGGGTAAACCTATGCACGGCGTGTTACTTCTTGCGGCGCAACACCAATGCCAGCCCACCAAGACCAAGCAAGGCAGTGCTGGATGGCTCGGGAACGGTATCTACAACCAAGGTGACATCATCGAGACGAGAGAAACTACCACTACTGACGCCTGACGCTGATTGAATGCTGAGGAACAATGTTTTTCCTACGGCACCTGCATCTGCAACGCCTGCCGTCTGGGCAAAGGATTCGTTCTCCCATGTGTTGTTTGCCGTTTCTCCTCCTGTGTTGAAGCTGAAGAGATTGGTGCGAGTTCCGCCGATAGTATCATCGTTAGTGTAGAAGAGAAAGGCATCGATGGTTTCAGCTGCTCCCCAACCGGAGGCGTTCCTCCAGTCAAAATCCAAGGTGAATTGGTCTCCAAGAGCAATGGTGTGTCCGGTGTCTTGCCCTACCCAGCGTGTAGCCCCTGTGCCAGTTACCACTCCGACGACTACGTTGTCTCCAGCGGACGAGCCTGCGAGGTTGTTGTTGTTATTGGTTAAGTATTGGACACCATCACCAGCTGTTCCCGTCTCCACCCAGTTCGTGGTGGTTGTAAATGCGCCATTTCTTACATTGGCAGTGCTAGAGCCGTCGATTAGTGTGACAGTAGCAGCTTGAACTGCCAGAGGGCTAGCAGCCACGAGTATAAAGCTGAAGATAGATTTGCTTGAAACGAGGTTCATGGAATGTGTTGTGTGCGTTTGGCTATAATATCAAGGAAGCTAAGGTGCGGTGTCAAGGGGCAAAGTTAAATGGGTGACAAATCGTAGCCCTCATCCGTCACCTCCGCCGAAACAGTGGGCTCAGTGCCACTTCGCGGATGAGGTCGCGGGTGGGGTAGTTTTTGGATTTGAGGTTTTGCACGATGGCTTGCACGTCATCTTGGTCTGAGAACTCGATGGTCCTGCCCAAGGCGTAGGAGAGGATGGATTGGGTGAGTTGGGTGGCGAGGTGGTGGTCGTTTTTGAGGAGGAGCTGCTTGAGCTCGGTGACGTTGTGAAACTTCTCGCCGCTGGGCAGGGTGCCGCCGGGCTTGATGGGGACGCGGCGTTTGCCTACACGCTCTGTGTTTCGCCAACGGCCAATTTGATTGAAGTTTTCCAGCCCGAAACCGATGGCATCCATTTTGACGTGGCAAGATGCGCAGGCGGCGCGTTTCTGGTGGAGTAGCACGAGCTGGCGGTTACTCATCGGTTTGTCCGAGGCTTCATCAAGCTCTGGCACGTTGGGAGGTGGTGGGGCGGGTTTGTCGTTGAGGAGTTTTTCCATCACCAATGCGCCGCGAATCACGGGTGATGATCGCTCGCCGTTGGAGCCTGTTGTTAGAAAAAGTGTTTGGGTGATGAGTCCGCCACGGTGGATGTGGTGAGCGGTTTTTGGGAGTTTAATTTTTTGGAAGGCGGCGTCTCGTGGATTGACTCCGGGGATGCGGTAGTGGGCGGCGAGCGCGCCGTTGATGGTGACGAAGTCAGAGTGGATCAGGTTTCTAACAGGTAGGTTCTCTTGGATGAGCGTGCCGAAGTATTCCAGCACTTCCTGTTTGGCATCTTGCTGGAGTCCTTCGTTGAAGTGGATGTGCTTGCGCCGGTCCACGGTGATGGCATCAAAGCGATCGAACTCCGCCCACTGGCTGATGAATCCATCGCGGAAGTTTTTCGCGCGAGGGTCGGCCATGAGTCGGGCGACTTGTTGACGGTAAATTTTCGGGTCGGTTAGATCAGCGGCATAGAGTTGGGCATCGGGCGGGCTGCTCCAGAGGAAATAAGAAAGCCTAACAGCTAGCTCGCGGTTACTGAGTGGGGAGTGAGGTTTTTTCTGAGCAGGAACAGCCTCGTGGATGAATAGGAATCCGGGTGAGGAAAGGATGATCGCCATGATCTCGGACATGGATTGCTTGTAGGTGAGCCCGGCGGTGCGGTTCTGCTGGTAGCGTTTATGCAGGCCATCGATGTAGCTTAGCTCAGGCGCTCTGCGGCGGAAGGCGGCGGTGGCGAACTTGAGGATAAACTCGCGTGCCTTGGCCTCGTTGTGCAGGTAGGGGCTCTTGCCTCCGGTGGGTTGACCGGGGTAGAGGAGTTCTTCGATGAGTGGGCGTTTCTTCGGGTAAAACGGGCCTTCGATTTCTAACCAATCGACCCAGATTGAGGCGCGCGGCTGCGGGTGTCTTCCCTTCACCCCAAGTTGGTTGAGGTAATTGCGCATCGTGTTGATAGTGTGGTCTGGCTGATTCTCACGGACTTGCACAATGAGTCTGCCGTCGCTGATGTTTTGCCGCAGGCGGGTGGAAACGGTTTCGGGTTTGTTAGGCGTGCCCGCCATTTTGAGTGTGCCGTGGATTTGATTGCGGTCAAAGAGTCGAACCACTTTGCGAATGTCGGGCTGCTGCCCAACAATGCCGCCGTGAATGCGGACGATGTATTCGCCCCGGTGATCGATGTGTTGGGCGATGGTGATGCGCTTGGCAACATCGCAATTATAGACCCCTTGGTTGACCTTGGGATACTTGAGGTAGTTACGCGGCAGGGTGGCGCGTGCATCCCATTGGCGGAGTAGGATTTTCATTTCTCCCTCGTCTTTGAACCCTGCCTGTTTCCAAGTTTTTCCAGCCTTGATCATCGCTTTTTGGCGGTCTTTTTTTGCGAGGTCCTGGCGCATTTTTTGGGTAACGTTGCGTTCGGGCTGGACGCGTTGTTTGCCAGCTTTGCGGTGCGGGGTGGTGTTGAGCTTGAGTGATTGGCGGGTGATTTTGTGGCCAAGCTCAAGGTATTTTTCAAAATGCGCGGAGGTGAAAAACTGCTCTGCGCCCACGGTGTCAAAGGTGACAATTTCGCCATCGTCAGGGATGTCATTGAGGTCGATGTCAAAGCCGAACAATTCACGAATCGTCTGAGCGTATTCGCGTTTGTTGAGCCTGCGCATCTTGATCTCGCCACCGTGGTCGGTGAGGCGTTGGCGGGCTGTGTTGACAGATCCTGTTAGAGTTTCGAGGAAAGCGGCAAGTTCCTCGTTTTTTGGGTGGAGATCAGCATCGAAGGGTGGCATGTCGCCGCCGTTAAGTTGATCGAGCACGTCCTGCCAGCGTTGTGCGGTGTCGTTGTTAGTGATGCTCCACGCGATCTGATCAAAGCGGATGTCGGCTTCCTGCTCATCGGCGCCGTGGCACTCGTAGCAGTATTTTTTCAGAAACGGCTGGAGGTTTGCCTTCGGTAAATGCGTAGGCTGGGGAGTGACGGGCTTCTCTTGTGCGGCGATTGAGCCGATGCCAAGAACAACGAGCAGGGGAAAAAGTTTCATCCAGAAGAAAATGATAGATGGGTGAAAAATCTAACCAATCAGCTCAGGTAGGGCACCGGTGCTGTGGCTGAATTGATCTGTCTTGATGCCAGCTTGTTGCATCAAGGTGAGCCAGTAGTTCGCGAGCGGGGTGTCTTGTTCTGGCAGGATGATGTGGCTTCCGTGTTGGATGTCCTTGGCTCCACCGCCGGAGACGATGGCGGGCACGTTTTTGAGCTCGTGGCCGCTGCGGAGGTTCGAGCCGTAGGAAACGATGCAGTTATCGAAGAGGCGCGAGCCATCAATGTCTTTCGCTTCTTTGAGTCGATCAATAAAGTGGGCGAACAGCGCCGAGCATTTTTTATCCCGTTCACGCGAGGCGAGGATGCGGGGTTTGGAGAACCCGTAGTGCGAGAGCGAGTGGGCTTTGAGTTTCATGCCCATGCCAGTGAGGAGGTCACACACAGGTTGACGGTAGGTGACGACGTTGGTCATGCCCGTTTGCAGGGCGATGATAATCATATCATACATCAGGTGGATGGCCTTTTCTCCAGTGATGCCGCCAT
>JBMYYO010000079.1:0-14335 GCA_049609505.1 Akkermansiaceae bacterium
TCAAACCCGTCGTCCTCAACGATAGTGAGCAAAAAGCTCTCAACCATAAAATCGAGGCCGTGCAGGAGCGCACCTACGAGCCAGGATCGAAAGTCATCACCCTCACCGAGCGTGAAATCAATGCCCTCTTCCATAGCAACACGGGCTTGGGCGACCAAGTGCGCTTCGAGCTCGCCAACAATGCCGTTCACGCACGCATTAAAACCGACCTCGACGAAGATCTCCCCATCCTAGGTGGGAAAACCCTCAAAGCAAAAGCCCGATTCAAACTAACCGATGAGACAAACAACCCCGCCATCATCTTAGACGACCTCACCGTCTGGGGTATCTCACTGCCCAACGCATGGCTGGGAGAAATGAAAGGGCAAAACCTCTTAGCAAACCTCGGCTCAGAATTTTCCAACAGCGGCTTTGCCGATGGAGTAAAAAACATCAATGTGAACCATGGCAAAATCACCATCCATCTCGCAGACTAACAACTCTGCAAACCTCTCCCAAACCTCGCCCTTCTGGTTATTTAGGCCAGAGGGGCGTTTTTTTTAATCTTGATGAAACAATTTCCAAAACAAAAGCGACCATCCCGTTTTTCCATTTATAGCCCACTTCAAACGCCCCTAACAAACTCAACTAATCTAACAAACCCACCGCCAGCCATGAAAACCATCATCCGTGCCGCCGCTGCACTCACCCTGATCATCCACAGCCTCTGCTGGGCTGGAACCACACTCCGAGTCTCCTCATCCTATCTCACTCCGGAATCTACTCTTGAAGTTATCTTTGATCGAGCCGTAGTTGCAGACTCCCAGATCGGAAAAACCTCCCCCAGCGAGCTAGTTACAGTTTCTCCGGCGACGGCAATGACCGCCACTTGGAAATCCGCCAACGTGGCCACCCTGAAGTTCACCGCTCCACTCGCATTGAGCACCGTTTATACATTCAGCGTGCCCGATGGGAAAACCTACCTCAATGGAAATCCCATCCCTCAGGGGAACATCAAACAAATAGTCAGCTTACCCCTCCAAGTGCAGGGCACAAGCTCCCGCTCAAGCTCAGTGCTTCACAACCGCCAACCAAAGCATTACATCTACTTTAATGATGCCATTGATCCTCAAGCCGCCGCGCCTTCTTTTGTTTACCAAAATGCAAACGGCGTGCAGGTAGCAGCATCCGTCCGCCGTGCCACCAAATCCGATTCCACCGCAAAATACTATCGCCCTCTAACATGGGCGCAGCGCAATCAGGTGGCCACCACGGGCAAGGAAATCCATCATCCAGAGGCTGGTAACACACCCATCCCTACCGCCGTGGTTGTCAGCCCGATCAGTCCACTTCCCATTGGAAACAAATGGTATCTCTACATCAAAAAAGGTCTCGCCAATACTTCCAAAAACGCAGCGCTCTCCACCCAGCGCCACATTTGGATTGGCAATATAGCGCCCTTCAAGGTGCAGAACATTTACGCACGATTGGATGTTAATCAGCCACGCCAAATCAACGTCGTTTTCAATAGCTATATCCCGAAAAAACTCACCCAAGAGCAATTTGCGCAGTGGATTTCTGTGACTCCCATGCCCAAGCACGCTCGCTATCAGGCACTTGGGAAAACGGTTATCATCAAAGGCAACTTCGATGATACTGACACCTGGAACGTCCGCGTCAAACCTGACATCACATCCACCTCAGGTCTAACATTAACCGAGTCCTTTGACAAAAAAATCACCTTTGAGAGCTTACCCACCGGACTCGCCCTGCCCTCTTATAATACCGGCCAATACGCCAAGGGGCATCGCCTCTATGAGATTGATACAGTGAACCTCGCCTCCGTTCGTATCCGTGTAAAACAAATCAGCTCCGATGGCATTGCACGCGCCGCGCAAGGATACCGCCACTACTCCGGCAATGGCCATAACTATAACGCCATCTCGCCGGAGCACCCCGTGCCCTATACTCTGCTCAGCGGTAAAACCATCTATGACCGCACCGTTTTCCTAGATAATAAAATAGACACCTCACGCTCTATCACGATCGATTGGAATGAGGTGTTAGGGAATCGACAAGGCACCGGCACCCTCTTCGTTTCCGTGGAGGGTGAAGCGAAGAACAAGAGCAACGGTGACCGCCGTGTTGCACAGTCTCTCGTCCAGCTCACAGACATCGGGCTGTGCTGGAAGCTCACCAGTAAGCAGGCTCTTATCTATGCCTTTTCATGCAACACTGGCAAACCTCTCGCCAACGTGCAGTTAGAGGTTTTCAACGAGGACGCCCAGCTAGCTACCACCGTACAAACGGATGCCAACGGACTGGCAAAAGTCCCGCGCACTGAGCAATCACGCCACTTGTTAGCCAAGCATGGAAATGATCGCTACATCGTGCCCTTTGATCGCACCCTCAGCACCGTTTCACTGTGGCGTTTTCCCGTGCAGATTGATTGGAACCATCTCTCAGGCTGGAAGCGTAATGCCATGATGTTCACGGATAGAAACCTCTACCGCCCAGGCGAGACGGTGCAGCTCAAGGGCATCGTTCGCCGTTTCCAGGACAACCAAGTGGAACTCCCCGCCGATGGCACCGCCCAGTTGATTATTCGGGACAGTGCTTCTCGTGTTCTTGTCGATGAAGAAGTCACCCTATCAAAGAACGGCACCTTTGATCACACACTCGATCTTCCCGCTGAAACGGTCGGAAGTTTTGAAGTAGAGCTCACCCTACCAGAAGACCCCGCTCACGAGGAGGCTGATAGCTGGGTGAGAGAAAACTACCGCATCTTCCATCACCGCTTTCACGTGCAGGAGTTCCGCCGGAATGCATTTGAAATCACTTCTAACATCCTCCCAGCACAGCCTGGAGACCCTGCGGTCAAATTGAATTTATCGGCAGGCTACTATCAAGGGCAACCGGTAAAGGATGCCAAGGTGCAGTGGTATTTCACCGCTAAGCAAACAGGCTTCTATCCTAAAAAATACCGCGATTTCCTCTTCGGGGATCACCGTGAATATGATCCGTGGTACTGGAGCCACTACTTCGGCTACAGCGAGGACACCCCACACCGCAGCGGCAAGGACCGCGAAGGTGAGGCTAAGCTAGACCGCAATGGCAAAGGTGAACTCAGCTTTGATCTCCCCAAGCAAACCTTCCCCAGCACCTTGCAGGTAAACTTGCACTCCGAGGTGACAGACAGCCGCAACCAAACACTAACAAGCCGCACCCGCGCCACCGTTCATCCAGCAGACACCTACATTGGCATCTCACGTGTGGATCGTTTGGTGAGAGTGGGAGAGGATTCAAAGCTAGAACTAATCGCGGTCGATTCCAAAGGTGAAAAACTCACCTCGTCCGCCGAGGTCAAGGTGCTGATTGAGCGCGAGTATTATGAGGCAGTGAAGGTGAAACACACCAATGGCCGCGTGCGTGTCAAAAACACCAAAAAGACAGCAAAGATATCAGAGTCCACCATCACTATTGAGCCCGACAAGCCAACCACCCTTCCGTTTATCCCCACAGAATCAGGCAGACATGTCATCACCCTCAGCGGCAAAGACGCCAAAGGACATGCGTTTGCCACCGCTTCTAAAATTTGGATCTACGGCAGCAAGGAATATCCATGGGCAGTGGAAGATGGCTCAAAAATCAAGATTGTGCCTGAGAAAAAACGCTATCTCCCAGGAGACACAGCACGTCTGTTAGTGATGACACCTATCGAGGGCACAGCCTTAGTCACCGTAGAGCGTGCCGGTGTGCACCGCGAATATCGGCGCGAGCTAAAGGCAGACAACCCAGTGATCGAGCTCCCCCTAACAGATATGGACGCACCGAATGCTTTTGTCTCCATCATCGTGATCCGAGGTGCCAGCGCCAGCCCGCGCAAGCACAAGGAGCCTGCACTCAAGCTCGGCTACTGCACACTCAATGTTGCCAATGTGAAAGATCGCCTGGATGTCGCTCTCAAGGTAGAAACCTCCCAAAACCGCCCAGGTGAGTCCACCACCATCAGCGGGATCGTTCGCACAGCCGATGGAAAACCCGCCGCAGGATCAGAGGTAGTGCTCTACGCTGAGGATGAAGGAACCCTCGCCGTGGCTGGCTATAAAAACCCGAAGCCCATGGGCCACTTCCATGCGCCTCGCCCTCTGCTAGTGCGCAGCGGAACATCCTTTTCTACATTTATTGCTGAGAACCCAGACGATAGAATGTTTGCTAACAAGGGCTTTGCCATCGGTGGTGGCGATGGCTCAGATGGCGGAAATCTCCGTCCAAAACCTCGCTCGGATTTCAACCCCTGTGCCGTTTGGCAGCCAGCGATCAAGACGGATGAGAACGGAGCCTTCCAAGTCGAGTTCATCAATCCAGACACCCTCACTCGTTATCGGGTGGTGGCTGTGGCACTGCATGGTGCTAGTAAGTTTGGCTCCGCAAACACTCACTACACAGTGAACAAGCCATTGATGTTAGAGCCTACCCCACCCCGCTACGCAAGCGAGGGAGATCAGCTCTTGCCCAAGGTTCTCGTGCAGAATAATTCTGAGTTTGAAGGAAGTTGGAAGATTGGCCTGAAAACCTCCGGTGTCAGCGAGATCACCTCAGGCACTCCTACCTTCAAAACAATCTCACTCAAGCCAGGAGATCAAGCAGCCGTCACCTTCGATGTGCAATTCACCAACACTGGAACAGCACACTGGACTTGGTCTGCTGAGCCAATCTCGATCAAAGGTGAAAACAGCTTGAACGCCTCTATGAAGCGCGATCTTGGCGACCTCGCAGAGAACACCTTCGAGGTCACTTACCCTGTGCCTAAGCTGCGCCAAGTGGAGTTTATTTCCATGCGTAAGGACAATCAGCGCGATTTCTTACGCAACCTCGACCCCGAGCTGTTAGGCGGCAGGGGGCATCTCGACCTCGATCTATCTAACTCCCTCCTACTAGAAGCCGGAGGCGCGGTTGATTTCCTCCTCCATTACCCTTATGGCTGCGTGGAGCAAACCACCTCTTCCCTCATGCCTTGGTTTGCTGTGCGAGATCTGAAAAAAATCGTGCCAGGATTCCGCAAGAAAAAGGAAGCGGACATATCAAGTGCCATCCAGCAGGGTGCGGACAGGCTCCTCACGATGCAGACCAAGGATGGAGGTTTGGCCTACTGGCCCGGTGGTAGAGATCCAGAAATCTGGGCCTCCGCGTATGGTGGCATGGGGCTTATCCTTGCCAAACGCCACGGTGCCAGAGTGCCCCAGCACGCCATTGATGAGCTTACCAAGTGGATCACAAAGTCACTCACCAGTGGCTCAGCCGATACTGGATATCGTAATTCCTGGCACGCGGAAACTCGGGCACGGGCACTCTACATCCTAGCACTCGCCAAGCACCCTCAAGTGGCGATGCAGAACAAAATGTTAGATGACGCAGCCAAGCTCTCACCCACAGCCACGTGCTATCTCGCACTCGCCATTCACCACTCTGGCGGGGATCGCTCCACGGCGGTTTCTTTACTAAACAACATGAACAAACGCGTCATCGATCCCAATTCATGGATGAGATACCATGCCGATGATGCCATGAACGTGCTGGCATGGTCACAGATAGATCCATCCAACGAAGCCGTTGATCACTCGATGCAAAAAATGCTGACCACCCGTAATGAACGGGGCCACTGGCGCACCACTTGGTGTAACTCATGGTCACTACAAGCAATGGCATCTTACGCACGCTACGTAGAAAAAGGCCGCAAGGCGACGTCTCTTCAGCTGATCACCAATGGTGTTAGCAAAACCATAACTCTGGACGCAAACTCTCCTACCCAACATGTACGTATCCCTCTTGAGAAAGATATGAAACTCATCGTCAACACCGAGGGCCCACTCTACGCTAGGGTCAATGTTTCTGCCAAGCCTGCTCTCGCTCCACAGGGACCACGGGGCAAGAACGGGCTATCAATCGTCCGCCGTTACCAACGCGTGCTCGCAGATGGCACCTTGGAAGACATGGTGGATCCACGCGTGGGCGATTTAATCAAAGTCAACCTGGAGGTTACACTGCCTTACAGCCTCCAATACCTTGTGATCGAGGATCGTTTGCCTGCTACTTTTGAAACCGTCAATGAGGCGTTTAAGAGCCAAAGTTCACGCCACACGTCACACGCTACAAAATCATGGAGCGTGAGCCATAAGGAGCTCCGCTCGGACCGCGCATCATTCTTCCTCAATCGATCATGGAGGTCTGGCTCTCAAACGATTAGTTATCTAGCCCGTATCACATCGGCAGGAAAGGTCATCGCCCCAGCTGCAAAAGTGGAAGCCATGTATGACCCTCAACAAGTCGCTCTAACAGGCAGCAACAACCTCACCGTAATGCCTGCTGAGTAAGGTCCCACTCTAAAGCCTCACCGCTATGCGCTTCATCCGCTCACTGCCAAAGCTCATTGCATCAATCCCCCATTGGTCGGTGCGATGCCTGCTGCACAAAAGGTTTCGCGTAGCGGTCGTGAGCGTGATCTGCCTAGGGCTAGGCGGCTATTACCTACTGCCGTTCGCCTTTCCCATCCCCGATGCCATCTCATCAGAAACAGAATCCTCCGCCGTTCTGTTAGACCGCAATGGTCAGGAGCTAGCCCATCTCGTCAGGGAGGATTACTACCGCCACCAAGCCACTTCGTTAGAAAGCCTGCCGCAAGATTTAATCCAAGCCACACTCGCTGCGGAGGACAAGAGATTCATGTCCCACGGCGGCGTGGATGTGCGTGCCACGGCGCGTGCTCTCAAGGATGCATGGGAGGAGGAGCGCTTTGTCTCCGGCGCATCTACCATCACCCAGCAGACCGTTAAGCTCACTTCCGGCAAGGCTGCTCGCACGTTTCCTACTAAAATCCGTGAGACTCTAACGGCTCGTCATGTGGAGATGGTGCACGATAAGGGAACCATTCTAACAACATACTTCAATCACCTAGACTATGGGAATCTATCTCAAGGCCCCTTGCAAGCGGCGCGGCACTACTTTGGCAAACCACTCCATCACCTCTCACTTGCCGAATGCGCACTGCTCGCTGGACTACCACAAGCGCCGTCTAGGTTGAACCCACGCCGCAATCCAGAGGCGGCGGTAAAACGCCGGAACTGGATACTTGATCGCATGGAAATCGTTTTTGATATTCCAGCAGAGCGTATTCAGACGGCTAAGAATGAGCCATTATTGCTGCGCCGACCTGAGCAGCACCAGCTAGCGCCGCACTTGGCACAACTTATGAGACACCAGCAAGGCCAGCTACGTGGAAACATCCGCACCACTCTTTCCGCCGCCCTGCAGTCAGACGTTACCCACATCGTACGCCAACAAATAGCAACCCTTTCAGAGAAACATATCCAGCATGCCGCCGTGGTTGTCATCGATAACGCCACGGGTGAGGTACTGGCACTGGTTGGCTCTCCCGATTTCCAATCTGGTCAGAGTGGGCAGATTGATGCCACACGGACTGCCCGCTCTCCAGGTTCTGCACTCAAGCCGTTTACCTACTTGCTTGCCTTTGAAAACGGCGGCATGACGCCAGCGACCATTATTCCAGACGTGCCCACCCAGTTTGCTGACAACCATGGCGTGACTGATTTTGTAAACTATGATCGGCACTACCGAGGCCCAGTCACCGTGCATCACGCACTAGCCAGCTCGCTCAATGTGCCCGCGATCCGCACCTTGAATCATTGCGGAGGGGCGGCAGCACTACAAAAATCTCTCGCTGGCTTTGGCATCACTACACTCACTGAGCAACCCGTCCACTACGGGCTAGGGCTAACCTTAGGCTCCGGCCCCGTGACCTTGCTTGAGCTCACTAATGCTTACGCCTCCCTAGCACGCATGGGGGTGCATCGCCCCGTTCGTTTTCTCGCCAACCCTACTAGCCACGGCGAGGAAGAATCCAAAAAGCACATCGCAAGTTATCGGTCTTGCTGGATGTTGGCACAAACCATGTCTAACAACTTAGCTCGATCCAGCGCATTCGGCCCAAACTCACACTTACGCCTACCGTTCCCCTGCGCTGTAAAAACAGGCACATCCACAGACTTTCGTGATAACTGGTGCTTGGGGTTCACCCCCGAATACACCGTGGGAGTTTGGTGCGGGAACTTGGATAACACACCGATGCGTGGCATCAGCGGAGTCACTGGAGCTGGCCCTATCTTCCACGCTACCATGATGAGGCTGCACCGTGACCGCCCCGCCACCTGGTATCAACGCCCTCCTAGAATGATCGATTGCTTGGTGAATCGGCTCACTGGAAAAAGACACTCTAACAATGGAGAAAATATACTCTCACTCTGCCTACCTGTAGACCGCTTGCCCATGCCCGCCGCTGAGTCTGACTACGATGCAGACGGACGAGTTTTACTCGATTCTCAGTATGCAGGATGGATTGAAAACGAATCCACGCAAGCCGACCACTCGGCCTTTGCCCTGCGCAAAAAAAACATCTCTCAAGCCCAAGCAAATGCCCCACTGCGCATTCTCTCTCCAGCGCAGCAGGCTCAATATTTTCTGGATCCAGATATCCCCAGCCAGGGGAGAAAACTGGACTTGAGCACTGACTTTCAAGGCGCGCATACTTGGAGTTCCCCAAGCCTAACCATCAAAGGCAATACCGCCACACTCACACCAGGAAACCACGAAATCCACCTCACCGATGCCACTGGCCGATCCACCACCCGTAGCATCGCCGTTGAGGAACTTTAGTTTTTTTCACTTTTCAATTGACCTTCGTTAGACTGTCAATACTTTTGCATAAGTTCAGCAAACAGTTGAACGGGTTTTAACAAGCCTAACCAAGAGCGGTAGCAAGTACCGTGAAACTTGCCGCCAAACCGACAAAGGTCGGGGAGGCGGCGATGTATGTCCAAGCCGACCTTTTGGAGAGCCAAAGATCGTCGCGGCTGTCTCTTGGCGGCTTTGTTAACTCCCCGTCCACTGGTTATGGGCTTAATAACCATTAACGAATTATGTGTGTATTCAAAACCTTGCTCGTTGTATCAACGACAATTGTAACTGCGGCTTCCTGTGATGCCGGTAACTCTGACAATCCTCCTCTTAGTCAGAACTCTGGAATAATAGGAGCTATTCATGATGGTAGTCATGCCAGCACTCCTCCACAGAAACAAAATCGTCTTCCAAAGAAAAACGATCTTCTCCGCACAACTTACCAGAGGAACCAAGGAAGAACAGTGACCCTCAAACAGCTCAAGCCTCCCGTGTCTGTTGCCAAGATGCTAGATCATAAAACTGGAAATACACTAAGAGCTTCAGAAAAAGAATCTGCCAGTTCTACCATAGATCGTGAAAAACAGTTAGCACAACCCGCAATTCCACTTATCAGCACGCATATAGCCATAAGTGCGCAGATTTACGTAAACAACAAGCAGCATCGCCGATGCAAGCTAACACTCTGGCACCAACACGGCAATCGATCATGGAGATGCACAGCCTGGAGCAACATTGACGCACGCTTACTAGAATCCTACACCGCGTTTCATTCCAACGGCACTGGATATTTCCAATTAGCAACCGTAATTGATCAAACTAACAAGAAAGCAGCAATTTTAAATCCTCATTTATTTCCCAGTCATAAGCCAGCATTTTCAATCATCAAAATCGACTCTCAGGACAGCACTTCTCGCAAAATACTTCATGATATTCACACATTAATCCGCGAACATCATACAACATTAACTAGAGCCACCACTCTCAGAAACCAACAAAAGCCTAACAAACCAAAGAAAGGAAGTGTTACCCCGACTGATTTCACTATTCAGTTTTGGAAAAACCACCCTCCTGCTCCTGACAAAGAACAGATTAATGGGGATTCAGAAAAACAAAACACGAAGAAAGGAGTAACGCAGTAATGACAACTTCGTGTATTTCATTAAATCTGTTAGCCATCTTCTGGCTTACAGTAAATGTGTTCGGGCAATTAGCACCCCAGCCTATGCCCACCCTCACACCTCAGGGTGCAGGAGCCTATAGCTTAAATTGGCAAGCAATTCCGGGGAGAAGCTATTTCATCCAATACTCTTCTGATCTCGAAAATTGGCATTATATGCCTGTAATCGAACACGATCAAACGGGACTGATAAGCTACGGTTTTAACGTTCAAAACTCCGCATTTTTTCTCCGCCTACATTATGCAGATGGTCCAATGCCAGGAGGCACAATCGATGACCTCGATGGTGATGGCATTAGCAATCTCAACGAAATCGCTGCTGGGGGCACTGAATCATCCCCGTTGTCATGGGATAGTAACGGGAATGGACAGAGTGATTATTTCTCAGATACAGACTCAAACCTCTTAGCTGACGGGTGGGAGTTAGATCATTTTGGTCAATTAGGCACAGCCGACCCAACTTACGATCCTGATGAGGACGGCATTAGTAATGGCGATGAAAGTAGGCTTGCCACAGACCCATTCGGCCATGCTGCAACAACAGACAGTGATACTGACGGAATTATGGACGAAGATGATGCTTGTCCAGGAGATCCACTTATCAACTGGGAAAAAACAACTATTCAATACGTGTGGCACCCTCTAAACAACATTCCACAAAACAGTGGTTCTGCTAGGAAAATCAATAATTCAGGAAGAGTATTGTTTCAAAAAGGCACTTGGTATCAGGGCAGCTATCAGCCCTTAGATTTAGGCGCAGACGGAGAAGCCGTTAAAATGGCGCAGGCATACACATTCAACAACAACGGCTTAATCGTCGGCATGGGTAGTGTAAAGTGGCAGGAAGCGGTACCGCCATTGGAACCCGCGAAATACAGAAGCCAAGCGATTTATTGGAACTCACCTGTGGCATCCCCCGCTGGACTTACATCGAACTCTCAATATGCCTTCCTTCGTCAATTTTACATTGCAGATCATACTCAGCCTGGGGTGATCCTTAATAGCAATGGCAAAATTATTGCTGATATTTTCACACAAGCGACAATACCAAATACACCAGACCAATTACAAGGGCCTGGTATCTGGCTAACAGACGGGAATCCTCCCACCCCCACGATTGCTGGAACAGAAGGAATTGGAGAACAAGACCACATTGTTACTCCCAATTATGTTAATGATAGCTCACTAATCAGCGGTCTAGGTACAGTTCCCCACGCAGACACTGGTCTGTATGAAACTGCTGGCGGCAGGCAAGCACTAGCTGGAATCGGAGGAATCCACCTGCAAAGCAGTTCAGGGCAATGGCTGAGAAGTAGCTTCTTGCCACAAGCATGGATTCTTAGCAAATCAGGCACAGCCATCACACAAGGGTCTGATCCTGAAATATGGCAAAATGGAGTATATCAATCCATCAAAAACCTCCCGACGCTCTCACGGGAAGAATTTGATAATGTGAGCGTCATCGATATGAACGAAAAAGGCGCGATACTCATGCGCGGCAGTAAGCAGGGTGTAACAAAACATGGAATTTTGCTGCCGATTCAAGTCGAATGGGTAGCCATTCCCGGCTACGATAATATTGACGATCATGTAGATCCTTGGTTTAAGGTCAAGCGAGGGAAGCGTATTTTCCCCGGCTACAAAAACCCTGGAAGCACGCAAGAAATACAGCATAAAGTCACCCTTAAAATAAGTGGTGGACTTCCTGGCATGTCGGTTTACGGAGTGGCGTATGACATTGATGACAGTACTTCCGAAAAATGGGATTTTACACTAACCACTTTAGCACCGGTTATTGATGTAAATGGTTCTAACGGTTCCGATAACCTAGCAGATCCGTACAACATCCCACAAAATGGGCAGTTTTGGGATGCCTCTCAATGGGGCAATGACGAACTAGTAGGGCAACTAAACGCCAACGGAAAATTAGAAAACGACTTTCGTGTCGGCATGCAACCAGGCAACAACTACCGAGTTGTTGTTTTTGTGGGAGCGATTCCAGACCCCAACATTTATGGCATACCTCAGACGCAGGACCCTACCGCTGCTAATTATTTGAGCATAAGCGATTATAATGGAATAGGAGCAGTAAGTCCAGCTCTAACCGTATGGAGGAAATTATGGATAGAAAACGACTCCATGCAAGCTATTGCTACCGATGCGGGTGGGTTCAAAGAAAATCACCTAGGCACCGACATTCAGAGCACACTCTATTCAATTGAGAGTCTAAGTGGTGGTGGCACCAAAATTGGGATTCACCCTAACGAATATAGCACGACAAACTTCCCCATCGAAAATGGATCGATTCAAATAGAAAACACTCGATATGCCATCCAAACGTTTTCAGCGTCAGGGCAGGGTTACGTCACTATTAGCGAGAACTTAACTAATAATGTAATAGGGAAAAAATACCGTTTATATGATGACGATGACTACGCTCTTCAAAATGCGCCACTACCTAGGCATGACTTTGTGAACAATCACTTCAAACAGCTTTTTGTAAAATCTTTTATAGAAGTTGTAGATGCTGCGCCATACAACACTGACACTACCATAGATTTTGAACGACATATAGACTTCGACATAATACTTGGTAACGCTCATATTTTGGATGACTCTAAAAATCTATATAGCACTCAAGGACTCTGGGTTGGCTACCTAATTATTGCATACCAAGCTGAGCGCTCTCGATGTGCAGATCCTGTGTATGAGGATGCGCCGCTTGAGGGAGCTACACCAGGCAATAGAGAATACTCAGCAGTGTTTGTAGAGGCTATTAGAGAAGTCAATGATGCTTTCTTTCGCAATCCACCATACCTAACTGTGCCGGAATATCTTGATCAAATTTACGTATTTATGACGCTCACCGCAGCCCACGAATTAGCTCATATGCCTGGTGGAGGCAACGAAAGTATTCATCATGCCGAATTGGGACTCCTGCAAGAAGGAGGAGCGCATAATGAAACAGATGAGTTTTCAGCGGCTTCGATAAAGCGTTTTCGTAAAACTCACAATTGGAAACAGCGCTAATTGTCATGTATAAAATCATCATTTTCCTAATTTTTCTGTCTAGCGGTTACAGTTACTCAAAATCTCACGATATACATCAACACGTGAATAGAATACCGTTGCGCCACTTAAAGCAAATTTTCAAGCACTATTACGCAAACAACAATCAAGTCTACCCAAGCTCGTGGAGTGAGTTTGAGCAAGGCATTGAAAAACGCTTGATGCCATACATCGAGCGCGCAGATGAGCATTTTAATGTAAGGGACAGGTATGTGTTTATCAAAGAACGGCCTCTGGTAAACATGCAGGGGCGGCGGGTTCGTTTTTTCGTTATTGCCAATGACTCCCGCAATGAGGGTGCCATAAAAGGAGCTGAAGGCAAATATACTCCAGGAAGATATGTTTATGCCTATAACAAAGAAGGTGATGTTTTGCTCTACCGCTTTCCTGAAAAAACTCTAGAAGCCATTTTCGAGAGAAGCGGGCTGAGTTTGAAAGATTACACAAAGGACACAAATCAACCTACAGAAAAAGATGATACCTCGTCTAAAACTTCGACCCACGAAGAAACTCCGAGTTCGCCAGAACCTGCAGCAAAGAATCATGTAGCAGCTACAGAAGAAAAATCTGGCTCTCGCCAAACGACATTCATCTCCCTCGCAGCGGGCTGTTGTGTTATTGTTTTGATCGTGTATTGGTACTTTCGCAAACAGGCTACAAAATAAAGTTAGCAGACGTGTTCATAGCAAAGTTTGGCATTGGATGAAATTCCGATGGAATAAGTGACCCAACTCTCGCCTCTCAGTTGAGTGAGGCGGTTGAAGCATTCCGCTCAACCCTCGTCTCCTAGCAACCTAACACACGACAACATGAAACACCTACCACGATCGCGGCATCTCTGCTTGGTCTTGCCTTTGTTATTTTTGGATTGAATCACTTCATTGCCCTTCTGCCACCTCCGCCGAAACCAGCGCCTGATTCGTTTGCGGCCCTATTCTTTGGTTCCGTAGGGCCGTCTGGTTTTATGCATTATGTAAAGGCTCTAGAAATCATTGGAGGAATTCTTGTGGTGCTTCCACGCACGCGTAACATCGGTTTACTGGTGCTTGGCCCCATTGTTATCAACATCTTGGCGGTGAACATCTTCATCATCGGTGGTGGCGCTGTGTTCCAACCACCCGTGATCGCCATTGCCGTTCTCTCGGCCTTCCTACTCTGGTGCGAGAGGAAAAAATTCGCAGGATTGCTCAGATAGTAACCAGCTGGTCCTTTCTATTTTGGAACTCGGCTGTTGCCTGCGGCGCTGGACAGGATTGACGGGATTTATACAAGATTTTCAGGATTTTTTTGGGATTCCTTCAGTAGAAGGTATTCCATGAAGATTCTAATAATCCTGTAAATCCATCCAATCGTGTC
>JBMYYO010000080.1:0-5581 GCA_049609505.1 Akkermansiaceae bacterium
CTCCTTCTAATAAGGAAATCGGTGTAGCTCTTGGTTTGGAGGAAGAAGTTGTTGAAGAGCTTCTGGAAACTGCATGGAAGTTCAACGATGAACCAGAAGCACTTAAAAACAAGGAGTTGTCGTTAGACGGTGCCAGCAAAAAAAATGTAGAGAAAAAAATGTCTCCACAAGAAAAAAAGGAGGAGGAGAGAAGGAAGACAATGGTTATGTCTATCCGTGCTGAGAAGAGCGAAAAACGCTTCGGAGGAACTCTTAGAATGGGTCTGCAGCCGGATGTTTTTGATAAGTCACCCGCGCTAAAAAAAATCTACCCACTCGATGAGAAATCAAATAGAATTTGGGTTAATGTTCCGCTGATTGGCCGCTTGCAGTCCCTCAGCTTGGATACGGCAAAGCAGATGTATTTGAGTAAGGAGCGATCTCAGTAACCTATCTGAAAACCTCTATGCATAGGTGTGTTTAATCCTCTTTAATTTCCGCAGAAGTGCCATTGATCAGTAAAACAATTTCTCCTTTTGCCTGCTTGTTAGAAAATTCATCGTAAACCTCGAGAGCTGAGCCTCGATGGTAGGTCTCAAATTTTTTACTTAGCTCACGGGCAACACACACTGCCGCTGCTGGAGCAATTTCGGATAGAATTTTCAAAGTAGAAAGCAGTCTGTGTGGAGACTCAAAATACATGACGGTTTTTGCAGAGAGGAGCCCTTGCAGGAGTAATTTCTTTCGCTTGCCCTTTTTCACTGGGAGAAATCCATCAAATTGGAACGCGTGGCAAGGCATGCCTGACCCAGCTAAGGCTGTAATGACAGCAGATGGACCAGGTAAGACAGTGTAATCAATACCGTTTTCTAGGCATGCCTGCATGAGGCGATACCCAGGATCTGAAACAAGAGGGGTGCCTGCATCAGAAATGACAGCGATGTTATGCCCAGCAGACACTTTATCGATCAGCTCTGGAATTCGTTGCGCCTCATTGTGATCGTGTAAGGAGATAAGAGGCCGATCAATCCCGTGGTGCAGAAGCAGCCGCTTAGAATGGCGAGTGTCTTCACAAGCAATGAAGTCCGCATCTTTTAACGTCTCCAGAGCGCGCAGAGTGATATCCTCCCGGTTTCCAATCGGAGTAGGGACAAAGGAAATCATAGCCCGTGATCGGTTGCTTAAGGTGAATACAAGAGTTAGAAGCCATCGGCAATACGAGCCACCAGCGACTCACTGGCGCGCTTGGCCGCATCTGCCACAGCGTTCGTCCGTGCAACTTGAAGATTCCCACCTGCAAAGAAACGGGTGTGTCCTGTGGACCTCCCACGCTCAAGGATTTGTCCAGGATTAGTTAGGCTGCAAAGCTCCCATTCCAAGGTGATTTCCATGAGTAATTCCTCAGATCTCAATGAATCTCTACTGGAGGAACGAGCCTGCTTGTAGCTGATGTTTTTAACTCTGCCTACCAGCATTGCATCAGAGTTACTCGCTGATCCTATCTTGTAGGTGCCATCTCTAACAATAGCGTCAACGGTCGCGTTTGTAGAATGGCTTCCCGCGCGCACTTGAAGAGTATCATTTGCAAACAAAGGGACGTGTAGAGTTTTTACCGCTTGCAAGTGTGATGGCCGCTGCCCACCCAGATGGTAGCCAGTGCATGAAGCACATAAAAAAGTAACGAGTAGAAGTAACAGATATTTTAACATACCAATGAGTGTTGATTAAGTTACTAAACTATCCGCCAAGCTCGGCAATACGACGTTTGGCTTTATCATGCAGAGCACCAGACGATGACTTTCTGACAACTTCACGATAGTAGAAAAGGGCCGATTTGTTTTGCCCCTTGCCGCGGTAGAATTCAGCAATTTCAAAGCTGCGTTGGATGTCTTGCCCACCTAGCAACGTTAGGCGCCGTTTTGCGTCTGCAACGCGATTACTACCTGGGTAGCGGTGGATGAGATCGGTATAAATGTTCCGTGCTCTGTGAACGTGTGCCTTATTCTGGTTGCCTCGTTTGGATTTTAGAACAAGAATTTCTCCGGTCTGGAATAAAGCTTCGTGCGCTTGTGGGCTGTCACCGTAATCTCGGCCTAATTGCTCGTATGCAGCGATAGCCTTTGCTGCGTTTCCTTCTTTCTGCCAAACCTGACCAATGGCCAACTGCGCCTTTGATGCACTGGCCGCACGCGGTGCATTGTCGCGCACATTAGAGAGCATTTTTTCGATTTTCTGCGGGCTAATACGAGTCTTCATGCCGAGAAAATTATTTTTTATCACGCCATTAGCTGCCGAGTGGGCGACGGTTTCTTGCCTCTTAACGGCGGCAGCATAATGCTTGCTGCCAGGATAGCGGCTGATCAACTCTTGGTAGGACTCGAAGGCTTTAAATAGATCACCTTGTTTATCAAGCAAACGCGCATGAGCAAAACGGGCGTCCGCCCCAACAGTTGTGTGCGGATATTTTTTGACGATTTTTTGGTAAGTGGAGATAGCTCTACCCGTTTTACCAGCACTTTCATACTGTTGGGCAGTAGCATAGAGAGCATTGGCTTGAGGACTGCCACCTTGAACGGTTTGGGAACTGAGAGGTATGACATCATCTCCTGGTCCACAAGAGACAAATAATCCTGCCAATAATGCCCCCGAAGCCGATACTACTAGAAAATGTTTTCTGCGCATGGCGGGATGCTAGTGGCAACCTGGCAGCTTGCCAAGGAGAACTCTTTGAAATACCTAACAAAAATAAGGGTGATATTATATTCTGGACATATTGATTATGTGCTGTATGCTTATCGGGCTATGACATTTACTCAAAACATCCTTACATGCGCTGGGCTGGCTCTATTTGCATCATCCTGTGCATCTAATCACAGCCCAGTTACTACATCTGGCTCGGCTCCAAGCGGGCTTAGCTCATCTGAGCGTAATATAGCTCAGCAGGTGTTTAATGGAATCAATGCAGAGCGAGCTCGCAATGGCAAAAAAGCGCTCCGCGGACACCCAGCACTCAACAAACTTGCTCAGAAACAGAGTGATTACCTAGCCAGCAGGGGCGATACATCAACGCACGTTGCTCACCATGGTGCTCACAACCGGGCACAGTACGCCTACCTCAAGCATGACATTGAAAACGTCACGGAAATTGCCACCTCCGTATCGGGTGCTAATCCTAGTGGGACAGCCGTTAGCCAATGGAAAAATAGCGCTGACCACCGTAAGCACATCCTGCAAAGTTGGGACGTCACAGGAGTTGGGGTAAGCCGTGGCTCCGATGGAAAGTACTATATCGTGCAGGCAGTCGGTGCTCAGCTTGTGGGCGTGCCTCGCTCTATCCAGCCCATCGGGTGGTAGGCTATCGACAATTAATTTTCTGGCTTTTCCCTCCGTGCCCGATCTTTCATACGAAACAACTCAACAAAAATCTGGATATGCCCGTATCGCGGGTATTGATGAAGCGGGACGCGGCCCATTGGCTGGTCCCGTTTCTGCTTGTGCTGTTATCCTCCCCAAGGGTTTCTGCCACAATCTCCTAGACGACTCAAAAAAACTCTCAGAGAAAAAACGCGAATTGCTCTATGAGGAGCTCACCAGAGCGGGGGACGTTCTCTGGTCGCTTGCCTATGCTGAGCCAGAGGAAATTGACGAAATAAATATCCTCAAAGCCACCCACGCCGCCATGAGCAGAGCTGCAGCAGGGCTGAAACAAACGCCCGACTACTGCCTCATTGATGGCTTGCCAGTGCCAAACTTTCCGTTTCCATCAGAAGGCATCGTCAAAGGCGATGGCAAAAGTCTATCCATCGCCGCCGCAAGTATCATAGCCAAAGTCTCACGTGACAGACGAATGATTGCCTACGCAGAACAACACCCCGAATACGGGTTCGAAAAACACAAAGGCTACGGCACTAAAATCCACCTCAAAGCTCTCCGTGAGCATGGGCCGTGCCCGATTCACCGCAGAAGCTTCGCCCCCGTTGCTCAGACAGAGCTCGATTTCAGCTAATTGGCTAACTAAAAGTCAAGCAGCTCAACATCAAAGATCAACGTGGCGCTAGGTGGGATCACTGGCGGGTAGCCCCCGTCCCCATATCCCAGCGCTGGAGGAATGATCAACGTGCGTTTCTCACCTTTGGTCATGTCTTGAAACGCCTCGTCCCATCCCTTAATCACCATGCTCATCCCCACAGGGAAAACAAACGGTTGGTTACGATCAACAGAGCTGTCAAACTTTGATCCGTCTAACAAATAGCCCGTGTAGTGCGCTGTCACCGACTGTCCCTTCTCAGGTTTAGCTCCACCGTCACCAGCCTCGGTAACAACATATTTCAAACCAGACTCAGTGGTTTCTGCATTCGGATATTTTTCAGCTATAATCGCATCGGACATGGGCACTTACATAGCCATGCTCAAACCAATTGCAACCCCATAGCCAATGAAAAAAGCGGAGAGGGAAGGAATTGAACCAACCTTGGACCATAACAGCCCAACAACGGTTTTGAAAACCGCGACCAGCACCAGCCAAGTTACACTCTCCTTTTTTCGCGAACGCTGGCGGCACTTTACTCGGCAAAGGGCACATGTCAACGCGTGATCCTAGTTTGATAAAATCACGGTTGCATTGGCTCGTCATTTAGGACATCTTAACAAAGTCAAACGACCCTCCCTTTTTCGTCCCATGGCAGAATACACAGAAGCAGACATCAAATCCCTCGATTGGAAAGAACACATCCGCATGCGCCCAGGCATGTACATTGGTAAGCTGGGCGATGGCTCAAGTGCTGACGATGGCATCTACATCCTACTCAAAGAAGCTATGGATAACTCGATTGACGAGTTTGTCATGGGGCATGGTTCTGAAATACGCGTGGATATTGATGAAGAGAGCCGCGTAGAAGTGCGCGACTACGGGCGGGGGATTCCTCTCGGAAAACTCATGGACTGCGCAGCCAAGATCAACACTGGTGCTAAGTATGACTCGGAAGCATTCAAAAAATCCGTTGGACTAAACGGCGTGGGTATCAAGGCTGTTAACGCCTTGTCTGGCTTTTTTGAAATCCAAGCATGGCGCGAGGGGGAAACCAAAGCCATCGAGTTCAGCAAGGGCGAAGTCATTGAGGAGATGAAAAAACCTCGCAAGGACACGGGCGATAATGGCACCCGACTCGCCTTCGACGTTGATCGTGAAATTTTCCCTAAAAAAACCCGATTCCGTGCGGGATACGTCGAGCGCATGTGCCGCTACTACTCCTATCTGAATCCTGGTCTGGCTGTTGTTTTCAACGGTAAGAAATTCAAATCAAAGGACGGTTTGTTAGATCTTCTCCGTGAGGAGATGGACAGCGAGGCACTCTATGGTCCCATCCATCTGCGAGCCAAGGACATCGAAATCGCGTTCTCTCACACCGCTGAGGGTAGCGAGCAATATTACTCCTTTGTCAACGGGCAAAACACCACTCAGGGCGGCACCCACTTGGCAGCATTTCGCGAAGCAATCGTCCAAGTTGTTAGAGGGTTTTACAAGAAGCAATACCATCCTTCCGATATCCGCAATGGTCTTGAGGCTGCTGTTCTTGTTAGGATTGAGGAGCCAGTATTTGAG
>JBMYYO010000080.1:5591-12389 GCA_049609505.1 Akkermansiaceae bacterium
CTAAGACTAAGCTCGGCAGCATGACCGTTTCTCCCGATGGGGAAACCATCCGCACATTCGTTGCTAACTTCCTCAAGGAACACCTTGATAACTATCTGCACAAGAACCCCAAAGACGCAGAGGCACTGCAGAAACGCATCCTCTCCGCAGAGCGCGAGCGTAAAGAGCTCTCTGGGGTGAAGAAAATGGCCCGCGAGCGTGCTCGTAAGGCGAAGGTGCATAATAAAAAACTCCGCGATTGTCGGGCCCACTTTGCTAGCAAACACAAGCGTGCAAAGGAATCCACCGTCTTTATTACCGAGGGAGACTCCGCGAGTGGCTCCATCACCAAGAGCCGTGATGTGGAGACTCAGGCGGTCTTTTCCCTCCGTGGTAAACCACTGAATTCCTTCGGCTTAAAACGCAATGTCGTTTATGAAAACGAGGAGTTTAACCTCCTGCAACACGCACTAGATATCGAGGAAGGCTTAGAGTCATTAAGGTATAATAAAGTGGTTATTGCCACGGATGCTGATGTTGACGGCATGCACATCCGGTTGTTGCTTCTAACATTTTTCCTGCAATTTTTTCCAGAACTTGTTAGGGACGGGCATCTCTACATTCTGCAAACGCCACTTTTCCGCGTGCGGAACAAAAAAGTCACCCGTTACTGCTATGATGATGATGAACGCATCGCCGCTATGAATGAGCTAGGGAAATCAGCAGAGATCACTCGCTTCAAAGGTCTCGGTGAAATCTCTCCAGACGAGTTTAAGTTTATGATCGGTCCCGATATGCGGCTCGATCCCGTGCTCATGGAAGAGGGTAAGGGGATCAAGGAAATGCTCGCCTTTTACATGGGGAAAAACACACCCAAACGCCAAGAATTCATCATCGAAAACCTTCGCGAAGACATAGATGCTGCTTAACCCGAATCGGGGAGGGGGGCTTTGCCCAAACGGTTAATATCTGTCCACCGCATAACCACTGGATGGTGGTCTGATGCGGCGGCGTTATCCCGTGCCTCTACTTGCACGTTTTCAAAGTGCGGCGAGCAAAAGATGTGATCGATGGGTTTGCCTGCGATGAGTCCTTTTTTCCAACCATTGAATGTGCGGTGGGCCAGCTTACCGTGATCGATGAGTAGCTTGGATGTTAGGAGCTTTTTAATAGCTGGGTTATCAGGCGTTGCATTGAAATCGCCCATTAAAATATAAGGTTCGTTAGAGTGCTTGCGCGTTTTGATTCGGCTCAGCAACAAGGCAGCAGCTTTTTCCCGGCTAGCCTGACTGCGGTGATCCCAGTGGGTGTTAAAGATGTAAACACCTTGTCCCTTCGGGTCTAACAACCTCGCCCATGTGCAGATGCGTGGAATGCCGTTACCCCAAGATTTGCTGCCGGGCTTCTTAGGTGTGTCCGATAGCCAAAAAGTGCCATTGCTATCCAGTTTCCAGTCTGACTTCCGGTAGAAAATCGGAGAGAACTCGCCACGTTTCTTGGCATCGTCTCTGCCGACACCTACACGACCATACTCTGTGAGTTTTTTCTCAACATCAAGGAGCTGTTTGTAGAGAACTTCTTGTAGCCCGATGACACTAGGCTTCTGCGAAAGTATAAAATCCGTTACTTTGCCGCGCCGTTGCTTCCAATCTCTCTCCCCGCGATCTCCGCCCGCGTCATAGCGGATGTTATAGCTGAGGCACACGTCAGCTGTTAGGAAGCTTGCCGTGCATAGCCAGAGGGAACAGATAGAGTAGAGAATTTTCATAGTTGGTTTTGTGGCTTTTGTTTTGAAGCTTTTAGAATTTTTTTCCCCTTGCTGTCAAATAGGGACTCATTTACCCCTTATGGGAAGAGACAAAAAACGTTATGAAACAAACACTACTCCGCATCTCACTACCCCTAACTATATTATCATTGTTCACATCATGCGCGCAGCAGGATAGCGTTTCCATGAGCACTTATCGGTCTCAGACAAGTAGCAAGGATCGTGATATTGAAAAATCGATGGGCCGAGACTTAAAAGTTTCTCTAACAATTCGGCAAACAATGAGCAAACCTCGGTTTCTGACTAAGATCTGCAAAATCGGCAAACCTTTCCAAATGAAGTCCACCCGAGAATTTATTTATCCCATCGCCTATCGTGCAGCTCAGGTCGATAGCTTGCAGTCTGTTACGCCTGTTACACCTACAGCATTTGCAAAAAAAGAAATAGGGTATGTTGCAAACATAACGGCAACTCGCCGCGGGCACTACATCGTTTTGCAAGGTGAAATTATTTACACAACTTTCCTCGGATTTACTAAAATAACGGACGATTTTGCGAGACCCATTGTTGATGCAAAGGGAAATACAATCACTGCAAATACGGTAGAGATGCCGCGTTTTGCTAGCTATACAAGCGCAGTATTTATCGTTCTGAAGCCCGGTCAAAATGGCTACATGGAAATGAGCCACCAGAAGAAGGCAAGGGCTAGATGGCTAGTGAAGGCTGCCAACTAACCACCTTCCTATTTTGGCGTGATGCTAGTGAGGACCGCTTATATTTTTATCGTGCGGCTATTGTGATGCAGGAACTTTATTTTTCACAGCTTTGAGGGCAGCCTTCTTCCCGAATAGCCAGAACATTGCCGGTGTCACTCCCAGCCCTAAGAAGGTGGAGGTGATGAGTCCGCCGACGATGACGATGGCGACAGGGTTTAAGATTTCCTTGCCCGGCGCCTCTGCTGGGTTTTCGTCAGTGAGGAAAGGGAGGGCGCCCATGTTAACCACAAGAGGTAACAAGGCAATGCCTGCGGAGAGTGCCGTCATAAGCACAGGAATGAGCCGCTCTAAGGTTCCGCGTTCGATCATTTTGCGGGTGAAACCTTCACCCTCGTGTCGCATAAGGTGGAGGTAGTGTGAGATCATCATAATGCTATTCCGTGCGGCGATACCAGCGACGGCGATAAAGCCGACCAAGGTGGCGATGCTAATGTTTTTCAGAGTAAAAAAAGTTAGCACAATGCCGCCTATGAGTGCGATGGGGATATCCGCTAGCACTTGCAGCGTGAACACAGGTGTCCCGAAATAGCTGTAGAGTAGAAATGAGATAATCAGCAGCACTATCACAGACATGATGGCAATTCTCTCAGAAGCGGCTTTCTGTGCGAGATATTCCCCCTCAATTTTTATGGTGTAATTGTGCGGATTGGAGAGATCCGTTTTGATTCGCCTATCTAGCTCTTCCACAAGAGAAACGAGATCACTGGAAGTTGGATTTATGCTAACAACAAATCGGCGATGAGTGTTCTCACGCATGATGGTATTCGGTCCAGTGGCTTGGCGAATATCCGCTAAGTTTTTCAACGGAACACGCTGCCCGCTGGATGTCTCAACGTATAGGTTAGCCAAGCGCTCTGGTGATTCTCTCCACTCAAGTGGTAGCCTAACAACAACATCAAAAATTCGTTGGTTCTGATAGATCTGAGTGACCGCTTCGCCACCCAGCAGGGTAGCTAGCTGGGCGTTAAGTTCTCCTGGGGTGATTCCGTAGGCTTGGGCCCGTTCGCGATCGCACTCGATGCGCAGTTGGGGGATGGGTGCCTGCTGCTCTACCCGCGCCTCTTCCAGCCCTGGGATGCCTCGTGCGATGTTCTGGATGTCTGTGCCTATGCGGCGTAGTTCATCGAGATCGTCACCTTTTACCTTGATAGCAATCTTGGCTGATACGCCACTGAGCATGTGGCCGATGCGGTCGGCTAGCGGACTGCTCATGGCGGAGAACGTACCGGGTAGATTTTGTGGGCTCATTGCCTCACGCACATCCGCCATGATAGCACTGCGTGAGCGCGTGGTGTCTGGATCAAAATCAACCTCGAACTCGACGGTGGATACGGGGACGACGTGATCGCCCCGTTCGGCTCGGCCAGCTCGGTAGCCAACGGTTTTCACACCATCAATCCGCATGAGAGCATGACTGGCTGTGTCTGCAATTTCGGTGGTTTGTTTCAGGGATGTTCCTGGTGCTGTTGCGGTGGCAATGACCGCGGTCGGCTCTCTGAAGGCAGGCAGGAAATTGTTTCCCATCTTGGGGTAAAGCATCGCAGCGGCAAGCAATGCCATGCCAGCTATGGCCAATACGGCAAACGGCTGGGACAGAGCGAGGCGTAGCCAGCTATTCTGCAAGATGATTTTCATTCCTTGCACCATGATGCTATCCTTGTGTTGTTTGTTTTCTTTCGGCCGAAGTAGAAATGATGACAGCACGGGAATCACTGTTAGAGAGACTACAAAAGAAGCGGCCATACTAACAATAGTCGCAATGGCGATGGGGGTAAATAAACGTCCCTCGACGCCACTTAGCGCCAGCAGGGGGACAAATACTAGGATGATCAAAATAGTTGCGTAGAGAATAGAGCTGCGCACTTCTGATGAGGCACTAGCTATGACATCAAGCCTAGGCCTTGGCTCGGGCAGACAGGCGTTTTCTTTGAGTCTGCGGAAAACATTTTCCACATCCACAATGGCATCATCAACCACCATGCCGATGGCTACGGCGAGACCGCCTAGTGTCATTGAGTTCACACTGAGGTCAAAGAGATCAAACACCAAAATAGCAATCCCTAACGAAAGCGGAATGGATGTGAGGGTGATGAATGTGACGCGGAAATTCATCAGGAAAAGAAATAGAATCAGGCAAACCATCACCCCCCCTAGCCAGAGTGCCTCCACGAGGTTGTGAAATGAGAGATCGATGAACTCGGACTGCTTGTAGATGGGGGTGAGAACCACGCCTTGCGGAAGGATTTTCTCAATATCCGCTAATGCTGCATCCACTTCATCGGTGAGGGAGAGGGTGTCAAAACCAGGGGACTTGGTGATGCTGATAACTACGCCGCGGTGACCATTTGCTGAGGCATCTCCACGCATCGGCTCAGTGTCCCAAGCAACGGTAGCTACGTCCTTGATGCGAATGGATCGATCATGCACGCGGCGAACCTCTGTGTTACCAATTGCTTCAAGATCCGTTGTCATGGCGAGGTTTCTGACCATGATCTCCTGCGTGCCTTCGGTTAGGAATCCTCCCGTGGTGTTACTGACTACTTCTGAGGATGCTTTGCGAAGTTCTTCAAAGCTGACACCATGAGAAAGCATTCGTTCGGGGTCTGGTTGGATGTGGAGTTGTTTGATTCCACCACCCATTGACAAGACTTCGGCGATGCCCCGGATGCTTTTCAGTCGGCGTGATATAGTCCAGTCCGCCAAGGTTCGGAGGTCGCGCGGCTCCATTTCCCCAGATGGATCAGTAACGCCTAACAGCATGATGTTTCCCATCAAAGAGGCAACAGGCGTCATGTAGGGCGTTGTGTCTTTGGGGAGATCTTCCGTGACACCTAGCAGCCGCTCTTGCACGAACTGCCGAGCTTGATAGATATCCGTTCCCCAGTCAAATTCGACAAAAATGAGAGAGAGCCCCACATCATTAGTGGCGCGCAGTCTTGTGACCCCTGTGACGCCCATCAGGCTATTCTCCAGAGGCACAGTGACGAGAGTTTCTACTTCTTCAGGAGCTAAACCTGGTGCTTCTGTTAGAATAGTGACTGTGGGCTTGGTGAGGTCTGGCAGCACCTCGACGGGTAGCTGCGTGCTGCGGTAGTATCCCGTGCCTAACAACGCGATGGCGATTGCTAGGATCAGCCAGCGATAGGTGAGGGAAAACTTGATGAGTTTATTGAGCATGATTGATTCTCCTATGTGAGGTTATTGCTCGGTGACTTCTATCTGCTTCATCTGGCGTTGATGGCGGATGCTGCTAATGACCAGTAGCACCATGAGCAGTCCCGTGGTGGCAGCGAAAAATAATGTCGATGCTGGGAGCTCTTTATCAACACTTGCAGAGGTGTCTTGCCGTGCTGCTTTCTGCTCGGGAGTGATTTCGCTCCCATCCTCGTTGTGCTCATGCCCGTGTGCCGCATCTAATGCCTCTTTGAGAGAAATGCCTCCGCCGCTTGAGAAGCTCAATGAATAGGATCCTTTTGTCACTACTTCGTCTCCGGGGAATAGTCCTCTAACAATCTCGATGTAGCGGTCATTTTTCTCACCAGTTTGCACAGGTAAGCGGGTGAATCCATTTTCTATTTCTTCATGTTTCACAAACACAATACGGTTCGCGGCATCACCCTGTAGTGCTTCACGAGGTACGGCCATCACTCCTTTACGTGAAGAGGTAACAATGGAGAACTCTGCGCGCATTCCTGGGCGGAGTAGGAGTTTTTTGTTAGGGACTCGGAAAATGGCGCCAATAGTGCCACCTTCTTTGTTCGCCTTAGGATCAAAGCGCATTAGCTCACCATCAATGACGGCTCCTCCTAATGCGGGAATGCGTATGTGAGCCTTGGTGCCGAGCTTGATCTTGCTGATGGTATCTTCTGGAACCTGCGCGGTGGCCCAAACTTCATTGAGCTCCATAATGTCTAGCAACTCTTTGTCTGGTTGGACGGGCTCGCCAAGCCTGATGTGGCTGGAAACGACAAGTCCATCACGTGGTGCTTTCAGCTCGATGACGGGCGGGGGGCTACCCGGCTGGCGGCTTTCTACACGCACAAGAACGTCTCCTTTTTTTACCATATCGCCTTCAAATGCCTTCACCTCAATAATACGCCCTGCAATGCGGCTAGAGAGCACGGAGTGGTTTTGGGGGATTTCCCGTACATGGCCGATGGCGAAGAGGGTGGTTTCAAAATCTTGTTTTTCGACCACAGCATACTTGATGTCTAAATTTTTGACACCTTCCGGCTTGAGTCCGATGAAGTTTTCATCAGCAGATGATGCTGCAAA
>JBMYYO010000080.1:12399-14330 GCA_049609505.1 Akkermansiaceae bacterium
CAAAAACGTTAGTGATCAGTGCGGTAAGAGCACTGAGTGTGACGATAGTTTTCATAGATAAAATGGGGTAAGTATTACAAATTAATAAGCCAGAGCAGCGTGGTAGCGGTTCTTGGCAAGGTGGTAATTCAACTGTGCCTTGAGTTTCGCAGAGTGAAGTTTGAGAAGTTGCTCGCGAGAGCGTAGGGTGCTTTGTAGATCTCCCTGACCATTGCGGTATGCTTGTTCTGTTAGCTTGGATTGTTTCTCTGCTAGCGGAAGTAGATTGGTAGTGATTTCGTGTGAGAGCTTGATCCACTCTTTCATTTCCTTATGTGCGGTGGATGCTTCATGGCGGATGTTTTGAGCAAGAGCTTGGGACTCTTTCTCACGGCGGGCCTTCTTAGCATCAGCCTCTTCGATGGCGCCCTCGTTTTTGTTGTGCAGGGGCAGGGGGATTTTCACGCGGAAACCAATGCTTCCTTGGTTCTCATAGCCATCTGGGGCGTCTTCACTGCGCTCTAGCTCGGCAGATATTCCTACTTCGATGTCATCGTAGCGTTTGGCCCGTTCGAGTTCTGCGGCTTTGTTAGCTGCCTTGGTGCGTAACTTTGCCGCCTTAAGATCAGGGCGATTGTTAGGGTTGAGATTAGCTGCCTTAATGGTTCCCAAGGTGGGAAGTTTCCCTCCTGCATGAAGCAGTGCTGATGTGGACATGCCGAGCAATGGCTTGAGCTTTCCAGTGAGGGCTACTTCTTCTGCCTTGAGTTGGCGGATTTCGTTTTCTAACTGAATAGCCTCTAGCTTCGCCTGACCAGCATCGAGCACAGAGCTTTCTCCTTTTTCAGCAGCCTTGCCGATGAAGTCAGCAAGCTGCATGGAAATGGTTTTTTGTTGGGTGATGAGTTTGCGTTGCTGCCGGCTGGCAAGGATTCGTATCAACAGTTCACGGGCATCAGCGACGAGCCTGCGCTCGACGTCCCGTATTTCCTGCTCGGCCGCTTTCACTTGGGTGAGCGATAGTTGTTTTTCGAGTTGAAGCCTGGCTGTGATTGGAAATTTCTGAGAGATCCCTACACTGATTCCACGCTCGCGGAAATCGCTGCCTTGTTTGGCTCCGATCTCGAGTTCGGGATTAGATTTTCTGCCAGACTGGTGCATTCGGCCAAGAGCTTCTTTAATGCGGTATCGCGCTGCTGCGAGGTCTGGGTTTTGTTTGCGGATGCGGTCGGGAATGGAATGGAGTGAAACAACAAGGGTATCAGCAGCCAATAGACTGCCTCCCTGAAGAAAAATCAAAACCACAAAGAGTTGAGTGAAAATTTTCATAGAAATAATAAATTGTTAGATGTAAATAAGAGAAACGTGACCGGAAGGGGTCGGGAAACAATGACGCGCCCACACGAGATTAGGGGCGGTGTGATAAGAGCAGGGGAAACAAAGTGCCCTGCTTTAAAGCGTGTTGGGGCCACGTACAGTGACGCAACCACAAAGAATTCTCCCAATGGATGAATCCGCATGGTCAACCCGATCCGTGGAGCGGGGAGTAATCTCAAAATTAAGATCGGTTAGAACCTTCAATCGAAGAGAAAGCTCATGATGTAGGGGGAGGTAGTCAGAAACGACAGGTGCGGGAATATCTATGGGCGCTACAGACTGCATACTGTCTGTGCTCAAAATCAAACAAAGCTGGCACGGAGCTTCGTCCTCATGCTCATCTGATGGATGATCGGAAGGCGTATTGTTCAGCGGATTTGCCGGCTCGTTCGATTGAGTGGAGTGATGGTGATCAGTGATAAAATCAAATCCTCCATGAGTATCAGCACAGATGCTTTGTGCTGCATTTTGTTTGCCGCAGCAGGCTGTATCTAACCCACTCAATGCACCAAATTGATCCGCCACACAACGCCCATAGGCGATGAGTAGGTAGTGTAAATATTTGTCTGTAAAAG
>JBMYYO010000081.1:0-14296 GCA_049609505.1 Akkermansiaceae bacterium
GCGGCGGTGCGCTTGGAGAAGAGGACCTCAACGATCCCATCCGCACTAGCCCAGCTCTCACCTACGAGCACACCAAGCAGGTTGAAGAAGTCCGCAAGAACCTTCACCGTACACAAGGCTTGATGGATTTAGGTCGCTACGATGAGGCCGAAGCCGAAGCCCAAAAAGTTTTAGAAATTGACCGCTATAACAAAGCCGCCCGTCGCATGTTAGAAAAAGTCGCTGTTGCGAAATCAGACTACTACAAGGCCGCTTACGATGAAACACGATCCAAGCTCTTATCTGAAGTCGATGCCGCCTGGGAGACGACCATCCCACCTGCGCCAGAGGCTAAGCAAGCCGAAGGTAAACCCTCCATTCTCCCAACGCCAGCGCCACCCGCTGCGAACTCAAAGCTGGGGCGCATGAGGCAGAGCTTGCAGAAAAAATCAGACGAACTAGCCGTCGCTCGCCGTAAACTCATGGACATTGCTGAGAAGACAGGTGTGATTTTTGTCGAAGACGAAAAAGGCGGACGAGCAACAGGAAATAGGGTGGAGCTCGCAGAGCTTGCGGCAAAAAAACTCTATGAGACAGAGCGCGAGACCGAAGAAATCCGATTCCAAATAAAGAAGCTTTCAGAATTAAAAAACACAGAGGAGCTCATTGCTAAGGCCTCAGCTCTTCCGAATGTTGGATTTAAGAGATCCTATGATCAGTATCAGACTGCTAAGCGTGATTTAGCCGTAAAACTAGCCTCGGGACTTAGCACAAGTCACCCAGAGGTCGTAGCGCAAAAAAAACGTGTTAACGAATTAGAAGAGTCCCTCGAACGCAGAACCGAAAGCGCTAAAGCATCACTTAGACACCGGCTTAAAACCCTCGATGGGCGAGTCGCTAAAATGAAAGAAGTTATTGCAGAGCAAGGCACCAGCAAGACTCGTGAAATGTCAGACTTCAACAACGCCCGCAAAAAATACCAACAACTGCTCGCTCAAAAAGAACAGCTTGCTGCGCGCTACGACCACGAGAAAATACAAGCCCACAAGCGAGGTGAAAAAGTCCCCACCATAAAACTACCTACTCCCAGAGCCACTCCCGCCCAAGCTCTCCCGGAGGAAACTTCCACCCGCACTCAGCCGTTTTCCACTTTTTCACTAAACGTTTCTGATGTCTCATTCAAGCTCGCCAAAGTATCATTGTTAGAAAAAGGTAAGTGGCCTGAAGCTTCCAAAGTGCGGACTGAGGAATTTGTAAACGCCTTCGATTATGGAGACCCTACACCGCGCCGGGGTGATCCCGTAGCCTGCGCCGTGGAGCAATCCGCGCACCCATTCCTACAGCAGAGAAACCTCCTGCGCATCGGCATGAAAACCGCCGCCATGGGGCGCAGTCAGCCGCTTAGGTTAACGGTTTTGTTAGATAACTCTGGCTCGATGGAGCGAGACGATCGCGAGGCCTCCGTGGTCGCCGCCATGAAGGTGCTGGCGTCTCAGTTAGGACCACAGGATGTTGTTACGCTAGTCAGCTTCGCCCGCACCCCCCGCCTCCTAGCTGATCGCCTAAGTGGGGATAAAGCCATGCAGCTTGTCAAACTCGTAGAGCGCACTCCCAGTGAGGGAGGCACGAACCTAGAGGAGGCTCTCCGCCTTTCACACAAACTAGCAAAACGCCAACACCAAGCCGGCGCACAAAGCCGCATCGTTCTCATCACCGATGGCGTGGCCAACCTAGGCAACACCGTGCCAGAAGAACTCTCCAAACAGATCGAGACCATGCGTCAGCAAGGGATCTCGTTTGATGCCTGCGGCGTGGGCGCAGAGGGATTAAACGATGATATCCTAGAGGCACTCACCCGCAAGGGAGATGGCCGCTACTACTTCCTAAATCGACCCGAAGATGCTGATACAGGCTTCGCCAAACAGCTAGCCGGAGCACTCAGCCCCGCCGCTAAAAACGTCAAAATCCAAGTTGTCTTTAACCCTAAACGAGTTTCCAGATACCGACTCCTTGGATTTGAAAAACACAGACTCAACAAAGAAGACTTCCGTAACGATAAAGTAGATGCCGCCGAAATGGCAGCTGAGGAAGCTGGTAACGCCGTCTATCAAATCCAAGTCAACCCCGCCGGTGAAGGTGAGCTTGGCGATGTTTTTGTTAGGTTTTTGGATGTGAGCACAGGGAAAATGGTCGAGCGCTCTTGGCCTCTGCCGTATGAGCCACAGGCCAAACCCTTCGAGAACGCAGCCCCTTCCATGCAGCTAGCCGGAACCGCCGCTATGTTAGGAGAGAAGCTCCACGGCACAGATGCAGGCTCCGTCCGCATACCCATGATCTCAAACACTCTGAACAAACTCCGCGCCCATTACCACTCCTCCCCCCAAGTCCAAAACCTAATCCGAATGTGTGAAATAGTTAATCGGTAATAGTTAATCGGTAATTGTTAATAGGGAGTTTGCGCCGCTGGGGCGGCGATTTTTAATTGGCTCCCCAGAGCCACACTTCCCATTAACGAATAACGAATAACAAATAACCATTAACAATTCACCATTTTACCCACTCTTTACACAACACCCTACAAAACCATGCAAAGTATCTCCATGATCAAACATTTACTCCTCATGCTCCTCCTGTGCATTAATACTGCCAATGCGCAATCAGGTGCAGGCGTGCAAGCTGCAGTTGATGAAAACGGTGCGGGCTCTGTCACTCTAACAGCTAAGGGTGTGCTGCCAAAGCCTCCCTTGTTTTTTAAGGCAAACGCTCAAACATCTGTGACGGTCTCAGAGCAATCCATCGCCCACGCTGTCACGCTTCATATCGATATCCTCCAAGGGAAACCCGAGCTCATCACACTCGGCATCCGCGGTTGGGGAGAGGTGAAATCCGTCACAGGATCAGGGCTCGCCAGTTGGGCGGTGAGAACATCCGCCGATGGGAAAAAGCGCTTTCTTGACCTCAAGCCAACTCTCATCAAGGGGAAACCCGCTCCCAAGAAGCTACAGCTAAACGTGGCCATCCACCAAGAGGTAAAGGTATTACCCGCCAAGGTGACGTTAACAACAATCATCCCAGGAAAGGCGGCTGGTTTTTTTAATGAAATCCATATTAAATCTAGCGGATACGATGTGCGACCACACATTGCCACGGGGCTAATTGCATCCAAAAAAATCCTCAGCTTCTTCGCCTCAGGTGATCACACTTTAGGTATTCAGGTGTTCCCCGCTGGCGCAGCCCGAGGTAAGATAGAGCTTCGTGGTGCTAAGCTTAGCGGCAGTATTGATGAAACAACCGGTAGCGCACTGCTCACCTACACTGCCACAGCGCATGTGCGGGAGGCTGGAGGTGTTGATTTCCTGAGTGGCCGCGTAGCTCTCAGTAGTGCACAAGATGCGGCATCTTACAGCCTGAGCCTCGTCAAAAATGGAAGTAAAAATAGTTACCGGTTAGATTTTCCAACTGCCGGAGAGTTTCCCGTTAACCTCCAGATCGTTGCTCAAATTAGCGACGCCCATAAAGGCTGGGAAGGGTGGAAAACCATTGATTTCACAGCACCGCAAGGCTCAGTGGTTCCAGTAGAGCTAGATGGTATGGTCGGTCACATTGAGTTCGCCAAAAACACCTCTCTTCTCCCTCTCCCGCATCTCGGGAAATGGCGTGGTTTCTTGCCTGCCAACGGGCAATGTTTCCTAGCATGGAAAAAAAATCGCAAGGCGGGTGAGGGTAAGCTGGCGTTCACTAGTAAAGGTTTAACGGACGTCGCAGTGGCCGCTGGCACCATCCGCCAAGTGAATGACATTCAGCTCAAAGTGCTTCAGGGGAAAATCACATCCCTCAATCTACGCATGAACGGTCCCGGTGAGGTGTTGGATGTTTCCGGCACTCACATTGCAGCGTGGAAAGTAATTCCTGGCGCGGGAGATGTGCGCACTTTGCAGCTTACCTTGAGCCTTCCGTTAGAAAACACGGCAGCCATCAAAGTGCTCAGCCAGCAAGCACTAGAAGCTTTCCCCGTCACCGCCACGCCACTGAGGCTTACCCCAGAAGGTGCGCTGCGTCATTCGGGCTATGTGCGTCTAACAAACGCAGGCGCAGTCCGCCTGGAAACCGCTGGTGTGCGAGGGATGATGCAGCTTTCCCCCGAGCAGTTCCCTGGTGGGGCGATGAAGGCGCGGCAGACATTTGTTTACCGTTACCCATCCGCGGACTACGCATGGCAAGTGCGCGCGGATCAGATATTGCCGGAGGTTTCTCTTAATCAAGTGATCATCTATCAGCAATCAGAGAGCGATCGCGTGATCCGTAGCACCGTGGAGCTGGATATCCGTGAAGCTCCGCTACGTGAGTGGGAGTTACGTATTCCTGATGGCTTTGCGGTTGCTGATCTGCAAGGCGCAGAAATCGCCGATTACGTGGTAGCACCTGCCGCAGAAAAAGGAATGCGTGATGTAAAGGTGCTGTTCAAAAAATCCGTTATCGGCAGGCAGCTCGTGACATTTCGGTTAGAGAAAAACGCCCCTGCAAAAGCTGGAGCGTGGCGGATCGTGCCGCTTGAGTTCCCCGGCATCAAGGCACTGCGGGGGCATGTCGGTATTGTTGCCGCAGCGGGTTGGCGGGTCAGTGCGGGTAAGGTTTCTGGCCTAACAGAAACGCCTCTTTCTTATTTCCCTATGAAGGACCCTGGCTTGCAGCAGAGCTTTCGATTACGCGAGCAAGGCTGGACGGCGGAGATGAAAGTTGCAGCGCGTGAGCAGAGTGTGCAGGCGGATGTTTTCCACCTTTACTCACTCAAGGAAGGCATGGCTTACGGCTCGGTGTTGTTAAATTACTTCGTGGTGGGAGCACCCGTGAATCAATGGGAACTCTCCATTCCAGAGAGCTTTGGTAACGTCACCATCGAGGGGCAAAATGTGCGCCAGTGGAGGCGTGCTGGCGGCGATAAAGTTATCGTTGAGCTTGAGCAGCCTGTCAGTGGTGCCGCCGTTCTGTTAGTGACATTTGAAAATGCCATGAGTGCCCGTGGCGGGAAGCTTTCACTTGGCGATGTGCACCCGCTTAACGTGCAGGGCGAGAGCGGATTCATCGAGGTCGTCAGCCCAGTGCAGGTGAGCTTGGATGTGGAGAAGACCACCCCAGGCCTGCTGCCGATCAGTGCGCAGGAGCTGCCTGCTGAGTTTCGTTTGTTAGCCACCGCACCTGCTAAGGCAGCTTGGCAATATGCTGCCAGACCATTTGAGCTAGGTGTAGAGATCGCATGGTATGACCCCGGTGAAACTCTTGCGCAAGTAGTAGATTTTGCCGATCTCAAAAGCACCGTCTCACGCGATGGTCAGGTGATGACTGAGGCCACTTTCTATGTGCGCACGCGTGGTAGGCAAGCTCTGCGCATGACTCTCCCCGAGGGCGCAAAACTCTGGGAAGCTCGCGCCAATAGCCACACCATCACCGCTAGGCGCGATGGCGCACAGCACCTATTACCGTTGCCAGCAGGAGATGATCCTAACAAGCCGGTGAAGGTTACCGTACGCTACGGTGGGGATGCAGCGAGTGGCAGTGAAGTTACTCTGGGAGCACCCGCGCTTACGGCACCACTTGTCATCGCTGGCTGGAAAGTCAGTGGAGGAAAAGGCAGGTTATTAGTCCCCGCTGGCGGTAGTGTCGGGGTGAGTGATCCTCCTCTAACGGAAACAGGTTTCGAGAGCATGCAGGGTAGGGCAGGGAAGCTGTGCTTGATCACAGTGCTGATGCTGGCAGGTGTGTTTTTCCTGCGCAGAAAACCTCGCAGGGTGTGGCTCTACATCGCGGCTGTTCTCTGCTTAGTCATGGTCGCCGCGCTGTCCATTTCCCAAGCAATTGATATATGGGAAGGGCGCCGCGTAAATGAGAGATTTATCAATATCACCGCGCCCGTGGTGGCACCAGATACTCCGGTGAATGTGGTGGTGGAAAACGTTTCCCCATGGCAAGCAATGGTATCATGGCTGGGTGTGGTAGTTGCCATTGTAGGTGGCGTAGCACTTCTAGCTTCATTGGTGATGAAAAACTTCAAACCTCTTGGGCTCAATCTACTCTGTGGCGTAGGTGCGGCATTGATCGCTGCTGGTGTGCTAGCGCAGCATGGTGGTGGTGCCTTCTTCTACACCATGATCGCAGCTCTGGCACTGCTGCTTCTCATCCTCGTGATCTACCGTTTCATTCGCGATGGCAGCCGCTGGAGCAGGGAGCGTTGGGAGCGTATTACCGCTGAGCGCGAGGAGGAGGAAGAAGTTATCGCCCTAGGCTCTTCTCCAGACCAAGCCGAGGGGGTTTCTCGTTTGTTAGTGATTGGCGCGATGATTGGCGCGATGGTTTTTGCTGCGCCTAACAATGTGCAAGCCGCGGAGTCAACCAAGGTGATAGATTCCCTCTCACAGAGCTGGCAGATTAAAGAAAACAGACTCTTCGCCACCGTCTCGATCAAGCTACAAGGTAAGGCAAACGAAAGCTATCCGTTACTCCGAGATCACGCCGTTCTCACTTCCTTCCAAGGTGATGGCTTACGCTCCACCAAGGTGAAACGCAACGGCGCTGATGTCTGGATGCTCGTCGCTGAGCGTGATGGACCACTCACCGCGATGGCGAGTTATGAGATGGCTCTGCCGGCGAACCAAGCGAGGTTTGTTTTGCCCACTGGGCTTGCCGCTGTGCAGAAAATCACCGCAGAGTTTGATCAGCCAGGGTTGGAGCTTTTCTCCGCATCTGCGGTGCGCAAAGTGAAGCGCGGTGATAGCGAGGAACTGGTGCTGGCACCCGATGCCCAGATCATCATCGGCATTCGCGCGCGAGGCCGTGATGTGGATTCTGAGGAGACAAAGTTCTACGTGGAAGTAGCCAATCTCTACCTACCGTCACCCGGTGTGGTGGATGGGAATCACCGCATTACGGTGAGACCATCGAGTGGTAAGGTGGATCAGTTAGAGCTGACCGTGCCCGCTGGGTTTACCGAGGTGATTGGTAAGGAAGTTGGGAATTGGAGGTTTGATCCCACAAGTAGAAAACTCACCGTGGGTGTGCAGCCTGCGCAGTCTCGTGCGTTTTCCTTCTACGTGGAAACTCAACGAGGTCTAACAACTCTTCCCGCATCGGTGAAACTCTCATCCCTCACCGTTGCTGCGGATGCTGGTGAGACGAATATGATTGGCCTCGCATTCGGTAGCGAGGCGCAGCCAGGTAAGATCACCACCAATAACCTCTCTGTAGTAAATGTGGATGACTTTGATCGTGTGCTTATCCCAAGTGTGGTCATTAATAAAAAACCACACCCACGAGGGATTCTGCATAAGGTGTATCGCAGCACGAGTGGTAATGGAGATCTAACACTTCAGGTAGCACCCGTGAAGCCAGAAGTGCGTGTGGTTTCTCGTCAGGAGCTGACTCTTGGCAGCGAGCGGATTTTGCTATCAAGCATTCTGGATGCCAGCATCACCCGGGCGGGTATTTTCAAACTTAGCTTCCCTGTGCCCGCTGGAATGGAGGTGGAATCGGTCAGCGGTAGCTCGCTGAGCCACTGGACAGAATCTGGCGAGGGAAAAGAGCGGTTGGTCACACTGCATCTAACAGGAAGAACACTGGGTGCTCAAAGGTTCTCGCTCACATTGAGTGGGCCGCCAAGCAAGGCCTCGTCAGCTGGCTGGGTGGTTCCTAAGATTTTACTGAATGAGGCCATCCGCCAGAGTGGTCAATTGTTAGTAGTTCCAGAAAAGGGAATACGCATTCGTGCGGTGGATCGTAAAAACGTTTCCACCCTACAAGTGAAGGAGGTTTCCACGATGAAAGACAAGCGATCTCAGCAGCTAAATAGAGAATCTCTCAGGCAAAAAGGAGGCCTTGCTTTTCGTTTGTTGCAGTCTGATTGGATGCTCAAGCTCGGCATTGAAAAGCTTGATCCCTGGGTGACTGCACGCGTTCTGCATGAGGTGACCCTGCGTGAAGGGCAAACTCGCACCCGCCTCTCCTCGCTCTATCAGATAGAGCATGCCGCAGTAAAATCTCTGCGCGTGAACCTACCAGGCATCAGTGAGGAAGAGGCGCGCACCGTGCGTGCCAATGGCAGCAGCGTGCAGGAGATCGTAAAAATCGACGGTGAACCTGGCGTGTGGGAGCTGCGGTTCCGCCGTGGCGTACTTGGCAGCGTCTATGCGCAGATCGAGTATCAACGTGGCACAGATCGCGGTAAAGGAGGAAGCGAGGAGATCAAGCCCGCTACCTTCCCCGGCACCAAGCGTGTGCATTATTTCTTATCGGTTAGAACCACTGGGCGGCTTGATATGACACCGGGTAAACTGGCAAGCGGATGGAGAGTTTCTGACTGGTCAGCTGTGCCTAAAAACCTCCGCAACCCAGCGGATACCAGCGTGCCTGATCTTTGCTACAGGCTCAATGATCCCGAAGGAACACTCAAGGTGGCGCTGAAAAGACACGAGATGGCAAAGACACTCAAACTCCGCGTCACGGGTGGTGAAATGATGACCATCTTTTCACCCGCAGGTGACACTCTAACATCAATTCATCTCAAGGCACCCGTCGAGGAGAAAAGCAACCTTCGCATCACTCTTCCCAAGGGCGCAGCACTCTACAATGTGCTGGTGAATGATGAGCCGGTGCATGTTGTTAGAGAGGGTGATGCTCACATGTTCCATGTATCACCTCCACCCGTGGAAACTGAGCCTGCGGATGTGATCCTGACCTACTCTACTCCAGCCACAGGTGGCGATATCAAGCTCACCGCGCCTGGTTTTAATGTGCCGATTGAGAAGCTGGTCTGGGATGTGCTGGTGCCGGCGGGGTATCGGTTAGATGGGCACAGTGGAGGCTTTGAAATGCGCGGCAGCCAGGGATTCAAGGAATACACACATAAAGATTACCTCGCTGCACTGCGTAGCCAGCGTAGTGTGGATGCAGCCAAGGGAGTGGAGTCATTGCAGAAAGCCAGCGACTACATGCGCCAGGGAAAACGTAAGGAAGCGGCAAAGGAATTGAGCAAGGTGACGAAGAACCGCTCCGTTGATGCTGCCTCCAATGAGGACGCCCGCGTGCAGCTCCGCCAGCTCCAAACTCAGCAAGCACTTTGGGGATTGAATACCCGTAAGCAGAGGATTTATCTCGATAACAAAGCCGCTGGAAAAACAGCGACCGGGAACAGTCTGTTAGAAGACTCCGCCTATAACAACCCGCTGTTCAAAGGCCAGCAAGAGTTTGACGTGCGCAAGGTGGATGACTTCCTGCGCGGTAATAGTGCTGAGGAAAAGAAAGCGCTCAAAGGGATCGCCAAGCGAATCATCACCCAGCAGCTAGCCACTGAGCCAGCACCGCAAACCATCAGCACCATCGTGCAGGGCCGGGGTGAGGTTCTGCGTTTCACCCGAGGCATCACCGTCGATGGTAGTAAAACTCTCGCCCTAGAGCTCGATGTAAAAAAATCCAACAAGGTTAGCCTCGGTTGGATATTTATCGGCTTGTTAGGATTGAGTGGAGCTGTGGCTGTGGGCGCGAAGAAGTAGGAGGATCTGGAAAAAATAAGCACCCAGTTTAGTGGGGAATTGAAATGTAATTGTCAGGATGCAGGTATGTGTTAGGTTTTTTACCTATGAAGAACTGGGCTTTTGTTGATTACGAAAACGTAGGAACTTTGGAGTCTTTGGACTTTAATGACTACGAGCGCTTGTTTGTTTTTTGCGGGCCACGTCATAAACGTTTAAGCTTAGGAGAAATTCCAACCGATACGTTTAGCCACCTTGAGATTATCAGGATGGATACAACGGGGAAAAATAATCTGGATTTTCATCTGACGTTTTACATGGGTATTCAGCATCAAGTGGCGCCGAGGAATGTGGAGTTTCACGTTGTTTCTAATGATACGGGGTTCCATGGCCTGATTGCGCATCTTGTTAAAATTGGGCGCGGCTGCAAGGCGATTGGGCGACCTGGAAATCCAAAAAAGAAAGCTGCCAAAAAGGCTGTGAAAAAGACAGCGAAGAAGACGGCGAAAAAAGTGGCAAAGAAAGCAGCTAAAAAGGCTGCCAAAAAAACGGCAAAGAAAGGCTACGTCGCTGCGGATATTCATAAAATGCTCATGAAACACCAGGAGCGAAGCCGCCCGCGCTCTAAATCAGCTCTTGTGAAGTGGGTGGCTAATCAGACCAACGCAGGAGAGAAACAAGCCGAGGCACTGTGCCTGAGCCTAATGAATAATCAATTCGTGGAGGAGGTGGAAAACACACTGCGGTTCCTTGGGGAAGAGTAGGCGGCCACGGGGGCTGTGGTTTTCTTCATTGGTATAAGAATCACTCAGATAGCTTCTCGTATTCTTGAATCAGCTTTTCTAACTTGTCCCAGTTGGATTTTTCTTTGTCTGATATTTTTTTGTTGGTCGTGCGGATTCTTTTGGTGGTTCGTAGGAATCGTTTGCCGATAGAAATAGCACTTTTACGGTCTGACTGCTGGAGGACTAATTTTTTCTCTTCGCCAGCAGTTACGGTATCGCCTTTTTGTTTGTTTCTTTGCCAAAGGATTTCGCACACGCGGTGCACAGATGGTGTGGAGATTTTGAGGTAGCCCATGTAGCGAGAGTAAACCATGCTGTAGTAGAATAATGCATCGTTGCGCATCTCCCGTTTATCGAATGAAAGGGCAAAGAGGTAGGGAACTTCTGCTGCGTGGCGTGTGTGTTTTTCATCGAGAAATTTACGCGCTTGTTTTTCTAACAAATCCCACTGTTCTGCCTTGGCGTGAGCTTGGATGATTGTGTAGCGGGCTTTTGCTCTTGCGCGGGAGTCATCGAGGGCCTCCGTGCAGATTTTCTCCAGAATGGCGAGGCCACGGGTACGTTTGTTCGGATCAGTTGATTGGGATAGGATTTCACCAACTTCTTGGCGTGCGCGGTTTCTGCCAAAGTTATCGGCACGGCTGATGACTTCCATATAAAACGGGAGTGCCGCTTCCATGTCTTTGGCGTTGTTTTTGAGGTGATCCCCTACGCGGAGTAGAGCAAAGTTACTGAGGTCATTGGGGGAGAGTTTGGCGAGCTGATTAAAGTTTCTATTGATTGTGGCTTGTAGCTTGGTCTTTTTATCACCGTCTAGTGATTGGAGCTGTGATTCCATTTCCCCGATCAGGGAGAGCTTGAGGAGGGATCGGGTGCGTTGGTCTTCTTTATTAAGGCCAGGGAATTGGGTGTAGAGCTTTTCTAAATCAGTTAGATTTCCTCCGTCGTTGATAAAGGCATCCGTGTAGGCATTGATGCATTCTTCCAGAAAGATGGGGTCTTGTTTCTGTGAGATCTTAGCAATCACTGCGCGGAGCATTTTGAGCTGCTCGTCACCGCGACCCGCTTTTTTCATCGCATCCCTACCAAAAACAACGGCTTGGGGTAGATAGGGGGAGTTCTGGTGGTGCTTCCACATTTTATCGAGATAGGGGATGGCATCGAGGATGCGTGGATTGGTTTTGCGGTTGACGCGCTTGGCTCCTAACATGCCGATCAGGTAGCTGAGGCTCTCGCCTGCTACGGCCGGGTTACCTCCGTTCTCTGCAATTTTGAGAGCTTTTTTATAGTAAATTTCTGCTGTGTCTCGATTGCCTAAACTCTCCTCAAGGTTGCCTCGCAGCGCGTAGGCCATATCGATGACTACGGAATTGGGGGCCATTTTTTCAATTTGTTTTGTGTAGGCAATGCCACTCTGGAGTTTGTTGTTCGTGTAGGAGCAGTTGGCTAAGTCATACAGGGCGTTGGCGTAGTAAATGTTTGTCTTAGGGTCTTTGTATTCATCGAGAAAATCTTTTAAGAGGACTTCAGCATCATCCCATTTTTGCAGGCGAGTTAGGTTTGAACCTTGGAAATACATGGAGTGCATAGCCAGCTTGCTCTGCGGATAAAGATCATGATGCTTATCTAACAAAGGTTGGGCTTTGGCGAAGTTGCCCAAGTAAAAATGGCTTCCTGCTTTGATAAACAGACTGGTATCGTGCCCGTGTGTGCCTTGTTTGTAATTGCTGGCTTGGGCGAGCTCTAGCGCCTGTGCGTAATTGGCTTTGGTGAAAAATGCGCGAGCCATCTCGATGAGCTTGGTGTCCTTGGCTGAAGCTACGGGGCTGAGTATGACGGCAAACAGGCAGTAAAGTAGGCAGAGGCGTGAGGTTTTCATCGGGAATAGGATGTGAGTTTTTAACTGTTATTTCAATTTAGAAACGTCTGGTTGCTGTAGATCTTAGGACGTGTGAAGTAATTTACCCATACGGTCTGGGAGGCTAATACAAGAGCCTGCAGAAAAATGTGACAGCATGTTGGTTTTATCAATCTATTGAGGTGAAAGATTTTACACAAAGATCCCATCTACTAATATCATTATGAAATTAAAATACATTCTTGCCCTAATCGGCAGTGTCGCGATTTTTACTGCTTGTAATAAAGCAAAAGAAACCACTGCTGTTGCCGCTGATAAAGCCGACCAAACTGCCGATGTTGCCGCTGAAACAACTGGCAAAGCCGTTAAAGAATCTAAAAAACAAGTAGAGAAAGCAGGTGAATCCATTGCTGAAACTACTGAAACGGCTAAAGAAAAGGCCAAGGAAACTGCTGCGGCTGCCAAGAAAAAAGCTGAGGAAACAACGGAAGCAGCAAAGAAGAAAGCTCAAGAAACAGCCGAGGCTGCGAAGAAAAAGGCTGAAGAAACCAAAGAAGCCGCCAAGGAAAAAGCCACCACAGCCAAGGAAACCGCTAAAGAAGCAGTAGAAAAAGCCAAGGAAACTGGCAAGGACGCTGTGGAGACGGTGAAAGACACCACTAAAAAAGCAGTGGAAGGCACGGTTGATGGCGCAAAAGAAAAGGCTGATAAAGCCATCGAAGACGCCAAGAAAAAGGCGCTTGAGAAAATTCTCCCCAAATAACCCCCCAAGTTACAACATCCCCCTACTAAACCGAGGTGCTCAAGCGTGAGTGTCTCGGTTTTTTTCTGCTAGGATTTCTATGTCCTAAGGGCTGACGAGGGTAGCGTGGATGAAGACGAGTATTTTTTGGTTAGGGTTTGTTTTGCCGTCTTTGGTAAAGGATGAAAGTGCCGTTAGGTAGCGGGTTTTTCCGTATTTTACGGAAACATTTTGCTGAATGTTGTGATAGAGGAATTCGGGCATGGTGATGTTGGCATTGCCCCATCGATCTTTGTGGTGATACCAGATGGAGTGTTTGTGGAGCTGGATGTCTTTGGTCGCCATATCGATGTCAACCGTCTGTTTGCCAATGGTAGCAACGCACTGGAGCAATTCACCAAGAGTCTGCGTTTCAAAGGCGGTAGGCGTGGAGCCGCTGGGGCGTAGGGGAATGCGGAATGGGATGTTACCTAGCCCTCCTGCTCCGTTTGGCGGGGAGTTGAATTGGAGGCTTCCTGGAGGGTTGTAATCGGATGGGAATATAAACTCAGAGCCTGATTGTAGAAGGCATTGTTCCTGGTTCATGGTGCTGATCACATTGCAGTTAATCAGCTTTGCTTTGGCGTCTTTCTGAAGCCGCCGGACTTGCTGGTAAAGTGAGTCTTGTAGGGGGTTCTGGTTATCTAACAATTTATTGAGTTCGGTCAGGCTGATTTGGTAGTGAGTGATTTTGATACGCACATTTCTAGCGCGCTCTTGTGCTTGGCTTGTTAGAATGGCAGCGCAGAGGAGGAGTGTTGTTAGGATGAGGGTTTTCATTTGCTCTTGATGATGGTGGGTTTGGCAAACACTAGAATTTTACGTGAGTAGTCTGTCTTGCCGTTATCCTTTTTAGGGCTGAATGATCCGATGAGGGAGGGTTTGTTATCGGACAGCGTGATGTTAGAATTTACTGATGAGCGGTAAAAAATAGGCATTTGGATGTCTGCTTTGCCTCGCTCGTCTTTCCATGATGTCCATACGAAGTTTTCAACATGGGTGACGATGTCTATGTTGATCTTAAGGTCAATTGCCTTGGCGTCATCGGAGATATTGGCGAGTAGCTCGTAGCTTGAGCCGAGAGTTTGGGTTTCAAATGCCGTGGGGGTTGGTCCAGTGGCGTAATTCTGAGGTTTCCCTTTAGTGGTGTGCCCGTTGGTTTTGTGAATGTGGATGTCGTTGGGGATTTCTGCAGGTTCGTATTCGGTGGGGTAGATGTATTCTCTGCCCGCGCCTGCCGTTACTTTTTCTCCATTGCTGGATGTGATTAGCTCGGTGTTGATGATTTTGGCTTTGCCGTTAGAAACAAGCTTCCGTGCTTGCTGGTGGAGGATGGTATCAGAGGAGGCAGCCTGTTGGTCATCTAGCAAGGCCA
>JBMYYO010000082.1:0-14152 GCA_049609505.1 Akkermansiaceae bacterium
TGACGTTTTTATCTGCAAGATTGCGGTAAGCCATGTTAGCAAGCAGGATACCGGCACCGAGAATAATCACTGCGATGAGCACGTTGAAGTAGCCGTTTACAAATACCTCAGAGGCACCTTCCAACATCTTAATGCTCAGTTGATTGATTGCAGCACCTACCATGAGCACTGTGATGCTGATCATAACGATGAGGCCAACGATGCCACTGACAGAGCCTTTTCCTTCACTAGGAAAACTCAAGCCAACTTTGGAAGGCCAAGAGTTTGCTCCTGCGGCATCAAGGAGGTTAACAACCAACCGGCTTGCGATACGGCCAATGATGATACCAATACCCACAAGCACGCTTGCGATGATAATCTCAGGGACTGCGCTGAGAATCTGTGCTACTACGTCGCCTACTGGCTCAGAAATGCTATCGAGCTTGAGCAGTGCTAGCACCGATGGGATGAATAGCAGAATGATAAAACTGTAGAGAGCCGTGGCAAGTGCCTTTGAAATAGGAGAGGCACCTGTGATGGAGCCTAATTTTTCATCCACCTTGGCTGCACTGAGGACGTTCGAGGCGAGATTCTTCACTACGGTTGCGACAATGATCACGAAGTATAACAACACACCTGCCCCGATGAGGTTAGGGATGAAGTTTAGAAACTTGGCGAGCAAGTCTTCGAGCGGTTGGCTCACGTGGTTTAGCTCTGCAAAGTCCAAGGCTAAGATAGCAAGGAAGAGAAGCAGAATGTAGTAGATGAAATTAGCTATTCCCTTACCGGCACCACTGTTGTGGCCCATGTATTTGGCTAATTTATCATCAAGGTCAGTCTTGCTGAGGCCTGCGGTGATGGCTGCACGGATTGATTTGGCGATGTAGCGTCCTATGATGAAGACGATCACTGCCAGTATGTATTTACCAGCGGGACCGAAGATATCGAGTGCACCTTTGGCTGTTTCCAGCCATGTGTGCATACTGTCGCCGATAGCGGCGACTGTTAATAATTGCGTTTCTAGTGTCATGTTATTTTTTGTTGTTCAGGGGGGTGATACCGATTGCACGATTTCAGCTACTCTTATGTATTAAAAACATACTCAAAGCGAGAAAAGAACGTGCCTCCTGCATCGTTTCATGTTCTTCGACGGGATTCTCAGCTTGAAAGTCACACTTATTTCACCGACGTTGTGGGTCTGTTCATGTCCACCTCGATTCGTTTGGAAACTAAACTGTTGGAGCACCTTGATGAGCCTGACTCGTTTGAGGGGCAATTCACGGCTATTGCTCTTGAGCAATTCGGCTACCAATTTGAAAACAACCTGCCTTACCGCCGCTATTGCGAGTTTCTTGGTGCCTCACCCGATCATTCAGAATCATGGCGCGATATCCCGGCTGTGCCAACGGATGTTTTCAAGCACTTCCCACTGGCCACCTTTCCCACAGATCGTGCTGTGAAAACATTCCTCACATCTGGCACCACGCAAGATGTGCGAGGAAGCCACTATTTCCCAACCACAGCCATCTACGAGAAATCAATCATTGCCGCATGGCAGCACCTCAAGCTTCCACCCCCTACCCGCCCGTTTATCCTCTGCCCGCACCCAGATCACGCACCCTCCTCATCGCTCTCGCACATGATGGGCACTATGGTGAAACATTTTAGTGTGGGCGATCAGGACGCCATCTGGATGATATCACCTGATGGGAAGCTTAATGCCGATGCCATACTGAGTTTACAACGTGAAACACTCCCCCTTGCTTTGTTAGGCACGGCACTGTCTTTCATTCATCTCTTTGAAAACCTACCTTCGCAACTCGCCCTGCCAGAAGGGAGCTGGGCGATGGAAACCGGCGGCTACAAGGGATCAAACAAAACTCTAGAAAAAGCAGAGCTTTACTCACTTTTCCAAGATAAGCTAGGCATCTCCCCAGCCTCCATTATCAATGAATACTCAATGACTGAGCTGAGCAGTCAATTTTACACCCAAGGCTTGGATCCCCCCCACTATGGCCCGCCGTGGGCGCGCGTGCGAGTGATCAATCCTCGAACGGGAAATGATGCGCCCTCGGGGCAGATCGGGCACCTAGCTGTTTATGATTTAGCCAACCTTCACTCGGTCATGGCGATCCAGACCCAAGACCTCGCTATTGCTCACACCGATGGAAGTTTCTCACTGATCGGTAGAGATCCCACTGCCCTGCCCCGTGGCTGCTCCAGAGCTGCGGAAGAACAGCTAACCTCTTAATTTTTCCATTACTCACACCATGACCACTCAGGATCGTATCCAACTACTAAGCACCACGCCGTGCCGTGATTTGTTTACCCCTTATGTTGCAAACTTCGGTGAAGCTACCCTAGCGGCATGGCTCACCGAGCAGCTAGGCCATCAGGATGCGCTCGATAGCTTTCACCCTCGTGGGAACGTTTATTCGCGCGCTATTGCCCCATCAACTATTCTACACATTATGAGTGGGAACACCCCACACGCGGCCGTGCAAAGTATTTTCCGTGGCCTCCTGTTGGGATCTAACAACATCGTAAAACTCCCCTCCTCCGGCCTACCTGAGCTGGTTGATTTAGTTCGTGCTCTACCGGAGGAATTACAAACTCTTATCACTCTCCGAGATCAGCTAGATGACGCTGAGATGAAATGTGCGCAAGTTGTGATTGCTATTGGCTCAGATAAAACCATGGACGCCATTCAGTCACGCATCCGGCCTCATCAAACATTTGTTCCACACGGACATAAGCTATCCATCGGCATCGTTGTGGCCGAACCAGAAACTGCGGCGGCTCTTGCAGCTCAGGACGTTTCCCTGCACGAGCAGAAGGGTTGCCTCTCTTTGCATACCATCTATATAAAGGAGTCCACAGCGGGAAGTGGTCGTGATTTTGCCGAAGCCCTCTCAGTAGCAATGGCTCAATACTCCGAGCAAAATCCACCACCAGACCCATCACTCTCGCTTGCTGGCGCAATCCGTAATGTCCGTGAGCTTGCTCGTTTCTTCCAAGCTAACGGAAAACCAACCGAGCTGAGGCAAAGTCATGACTCACTGGCATGGACAGTGGTGTATGAAGAAGACCCCACACTGCGCCCGTCATGTCTTGGACGTTGCGTGTATGTGAAACCTCTACCAGCGGATTTATCACAGCTCGGAGCCGAGGCCGAACACCTCTCCACCGTCGCCGTGCACCCGTTTTCCCAACAAACTGCCACCCCCTTCACAGAGCTACCTGCTCATCGGTTCTGCCCAATGGGACAGTCTCAGCAACCATCACTATTCTGGCATCACGATGGATTTGCGCCACTCACTGGGCTGGTCAAATGGCAAGATATAGAGTAAACCAACCGCATGTTTGATCCTCCCGTCACCACCATCGGCACTGTCATTGATGCCCCCAAGCAAGGAATCTACCGCGTGAAACTACCCAATGGCAAGGTGGTCACAGGGCACATTGCCAAAGCAATGGTACACTTGCATGAGGAGATTGTGGAAGGCGCCCGCGTATCTCTGGAAATGACCCCCTTTGACTTTGAAAAGGCACGCATCGTGGAAGTCCATCCAGCCGACGAAGCCAATGGGCGTGCTTGTGCTCAAACAGATTAACTAAATCCCCCCGCCAATCTGTTGGTTCATATCGAGTGCTGGATTCTCTTCGCTACTCTCACCAACGATAACGGCGGGAACACCTGCCACAGTCTGATGCGGCGGCACGTCCTCCAACACCACGCTACCAGCACCAATCTTGGCACACTCGCCAATGGTGACTCGACCAAGTATTTTAGACCCCGCACCGATCAGCACCCCAGAGCGCACAATTGGGTGACGGTTTCCCGTTTGCTTACCCGTTCCACCAAGAGTCACTTCATGAAGAATGGACACATCATCTTCCACAATCGATGTCTCACCGATCACGACACTGGTGGCGTGGTCTAACAAAATGCCACAACCAATACGCGCCGCAGGATGGATATCCACCCCGAACACCTCACTCCCCAAGCTTTGGAAATAGAGCGCTAACAATTTCCTGCCATCATGCCATAGCTGGTGTGACATGCGGTAAGAAGTGATCGCTAAGAATCCTTTGAAAAACAGCAACGGCTCAAGCGCCGATTGGCACGCCGGGTCACGATCCACAATCGCCTGCATATCCCGCGAGGCACTATCAACAATGCGCTGATTACCCCCCAGCACATCCGTTAGAAGTGGTTCAAGCTCCCCGCGCTGCATATCCTCACGTGATAACTTCCGCGCTAGCCGAGCAGACAAACTCTCCGCGAGACTCCCCCGGCTCAGCACCACGTCTTCTAACATTTTTTCTAACTGAGGCTCGGCAGCCGCCATCTGAGCAGCATCCACCCGCAATTGATCCCAGACAGCTCTGGAATTCCCCTGCTTCTGGCATAAACTGACAGTCTTGGCGCTGGCGTGATTTTGATTTGTATGCTCCATTGTTCTTCGTGCGAATTTCCCAGAAACTTGAATACGCTTCCAGAGCCATGACCCAGCTCGCTCGGCATCACGACGGACAAACTCTTACCCGACTTGATGACTTAGCGCAACGCGAAGCTGTGTCTGCAAACTTTTTGGTGCAAATCCTCAACGACCTCCGCCGCGGCGGACTCATCATCAGCAAGCGCGGCAAGGACGGTGGTTATTTACTTTCTCGCCATCCTTCAGAGATAACTCTACTCGAAATAGTTCACTCCACCGAGCCAGCTTTACTAGAGAAAAACAACATCCAGCCCGGCGAATCAGGCCCACGGGTGCAGCAAACATGGGAAGACGTCTCGCAAGTGCTTGAGGCAAAACTCAAGAGCATCACCTTGGAGAGCCTCACCACTCAGACACCCATGTTCTATATTTGAAACTTGATTCCCTCCGACTGTATCCCCACCCTAACATCAGGATGCGTGCTCTGCTGATTGTTTATACCCTACTAATCGTTTCGCTAACGATCTCTCCCCTTACTGCGCAGGTTATTCAAGCCCCCCACATTGCCGCCAGCCCGATCAACCAACGCCGGGCTTATGGAAATGGTTGTGGGCCAGCGTCTCTACTCAATGCCTTCCAGTCCGGGAGTGACAAGTGGCGCAAAGTTTTCAACGCCATCCCAGGCAAAGACAGCCGCACCCGTATCCGCTACGTCGTTGCCAAATGGGGTAAAGTTCCCTCCAAACACACAAAGGGACAGCAACGCTGGAACGTGCAGCAAGGCATCAATCTACTGGATCTAACTGACATTGGAAACGAAATGCGCTCGCCGTATTTCCTACCAACGCTCAAGTATGACGTGATGACCCAGAGACCCAAGGAATCGCGATCTGCCCTGCTCAATCGCATCCACGCGCGCTTTGCGAAATCATTCAAAAAAGGTCTCCCTCCCACCATCAGCATTCGCCGCTACGCCTACCGCTACCACCCCCAGGTGGGTCAGAAATCTTGGTGGCCAATCCGCGCCCACTTTGTAGTCATCACAGAAATCCCCGCAAAAATCCCTCGCGATGCCACCTCATTCACTGTGAAATACATTGATCCCTTTGGCGGGTTCAAAAGGCAAGGAACCATCCGCACTGACACTGGCGCTTTTAGCAATTGCCCATTCGTTCAAGCCGATTTCCCAACCGCCTCCGTCGGAAAAAAATTTATCAAATCGGGCGAAAAAAATATCCTCACCCTAAGCGCCATCCTCGGCGCATGGTAGTTTGTGTTGAGCTTGCCCCTCAAAAGACTTGAAAAGCATAACGTAACACTTTATACTTTAACCCATCATAAAGAACTGATGGATTATTCAAGACCAGCACAGAAAAAAAACGAACTCGATAGTTTTCGATCTGCGGGAAACGGCCTTCCGCCCGCTCTCGTCAAGAACCTCGATGACTGGTTCAGAGTGGAGCTGACCTACACGAGTAATGCAATTGAAGGCAATACTCTTACCCGACGTGAAACAGCTCTTGTTGTTGAGAAAGGCCTCACTGTTGGAGGAAAAAGCCTCAGAGAACACCTAGAGGCAACGAATCACGCGGAAGCTCTCGATTGGATCAAACCTCTTGCCACACGCAAAAGTAAGATAGTTTCAGAAAGTGAAATCCTTGATATCCACAATCTGATTCTCAAAGGAATCGATGATGCCAATGCGGGGCATTACCGTAGCGTATCAGTCAGAATCTCTGGTTCCATGGTCGTGTTACCCAACCCCGTCAAAGTCCCCTACTTGATGGAAGAGTTTGGCAAATGGCTCAAAAAACCAGGAGAATTACATCCCATTGAGCTAGCCGCAGAAGCTCACTACAGATTGGTAACAATCCATCCATTCGTTGATGGCAACGGAAGAACAGCACGCCTTTTGATGAACCTCATCCTAATGATGTATGGCTACCCTCCCGCGATCATTCGTAAGCGAGATAGACTGGCCTACATCGGTTCATTAGAAAAAGCTCAGCTTGGAGGAACAAAAGATGATTATCTCAAAATCATATCTAGTGCCGTAAACCGCTCGCTCGACATCTACCTCAAGGCAATCAAAGGAGAAAACGAAGAACAATCACTTGATGAGGACAAACTACTCAAGATCGGAGAATTGGCCAAACAAGCCAAAGAAACCGTAGCAACAATTCGCTACTGGACCAAAGAAGGCTTGCTTCACATAACAGAAACCACCCCCTCAAACTACGCCCTCTATTCGCCAGACATGCTTGCTCAAATCAAAAAAATTCAGCAGCTCAAAGGGAAACGTCATACCCTCAAAGAAATACGAGAAATACTGGGCTAATTTGCTTTCTTCCTATCACAGTCCCCTGCCGATAACCTTTAGTGCGACTTACAAAATGGTCGGGGAGACAGGATTCGAACCTGCGACATCTGCGTCCCAAACGCAGCGCTCTACCAAGCTGAGCTACTCCCCGTCGCTATCCGCATTACTGCGGCGCGCGGAAACTCCACAAAAATGCCCTATCGTTCAAGACCAAAATGATATTTTTATCAACAATGTGGTGATTTCCCTCTCCAACAGCGATTTTTGGGCTCATTCCTTCACCTAACAGGGAATTTTTTTTGCGAGCCTCTTCAATTTCTCAGCATCTGAATCTTGCCGCACATGTGTTTTCTGCATAGCTTCTTGTGGATTAATCCTCCTTTATCCCTGTAAGATCATCGCATAGAACTCGTAACGAACTGACCCGATATGACAACACTTCAATTCATTCTAACCATCCCCCTTCTCTCCACCCTTTTTTGCTCCGCCGCTCTGGCTGACACCCCCGCTGATGAGGCGGCTAAGAAAGACGCAGCCGCTACCACACCTTATCGCCATGTCGTGTTGTTTAAGTTTAAGGATTCAGCCACCAAAGCACAGATTTCGCATATTGAGAAGGAGTTCTCTGCACTGCGTAAGAAGATCCCAACTGTCACAGCCTACGAGTGGGGAACCAATGTCAGCCCTGAGAATTTAGATCAAGGGTTTACGCACTGCTTTATTGTTAGTTTCAAAGATAAAGCAGGTTTGAAAACCTACATCCCCCACCCGGCGCATAAGGCCTTTGTTAAGGAACTGAAAAAAATTCTCGATAAAGTGCTGGTGATCGACTTCGTGGCAAAATCTCACTAATCCTCCACCTCATCTAACACATGAAAACCATTCGCTTTATCACTCTTACCATCGCTCTGTCTCTTCCTCTGGCGGCGCAGAAAGCGGTTCCTATTTTTGATGGCAAAACGCTCAAGGGCTGGAACGTCCGCAAGGGTGAGGAAAAATACTGGACGGTTCGCGATGGCGTAATCGTCGGCGGCGATCTCAAGAAGAAGGTTCCGCATAATACCTTTCTCGCGACAGATAAAAGCTACCAAAACTTCGAACTCGAATTTGATATCCGCCTCGTCAAGGGCTCTGGCTTTATGAACTCAGGCATTCAGGTGCGCAGTATCCGTTTGCCTAAAAACCATGAAATGAAAGGCTACCAAGTCGATGCGGGTATCGGCTGGTGGGGGAAAATCTATGATGAATCGCGGCGCAATAAAGTCATCGCAAACCCGATCAATCCCGCTGCGCTAAAAAAATCCGTGAAAGATTGGGACTGGAACCACTACCGCATTCTCTGTGAAGGTCCGCGCATTCGCTCATGGATCAACGGCGTGCCAGCTCTCGATTTTACTGAGCAAGATCAAAACATTCCACTTGATGGATTGATCGGTTTCCAAGCCCACGGCGGCGGTGCGTTTGAGGTGCAGTTTAAGAATGTCACCATCAAAGAGCTGGCGCCCACACCTGGCGCAAAAACTTGGAAAGACCCACGCAGCAAAAGCAACAAAGCCGCTGAGAAAAACGCCCAACTTAATAACAAAACTGGCCCCAAATCCCCCGCTGATGAGATGAAAGGCTTCCACCTCCCGGATGGATTCACTGCGGAATTAGTAGCAAGTGAAGCGCAAGGCGTGGGCAAGCCTATCACCGTGCAGTGGGACACCGCTGGCCGCATGTGGACGATGACTGCGTTCGAATATCCCATCGATGCCAATGAAAACAACGCGCACGCCAAAAGCATGTATGCCAAGGGTGGCCGTGATAAGGTCTTGGTCTTCGATAATCCATACAGCCCCGGTCCGCACACTCCACGCACCTTTGCCGATGGGCTTGTGATCCCGCTCGGCATGACGCCTACAGCCGACGGCGCACTGGTGCAATACGGCACTCAAGTCCGCCACTACTATGACCGTAATAAAGACGGAAAGGCAGAAGGTTTCGATGTCGTGTTAGACGGCTTCGGTATCCAGGACTCCCACCTTTTCCCTCACCAATTCGAGCGTGCCCCCGGCGGCTGGTATTACCTCGCGCAAGGTCTTTTTAATTACTCCAATGTCGTTCGCCCTGGCGGAAAACTCTTTGCCGATGGCAGCAAGTCCGTCAGCTTCCGGCAGTGCAAACTTGCCCGATTCCGCCCCGATGGCTCGGAGTTTGAAAACGTCACCGCTGGCCCTAACAACATCTGGGGATTCCTTCAGAAAAACAATGGAGAAACCTTCCTCCAAGAGGCCAACGACCTTGGAATACCAGTAACGGAATACATCCGTGGCACGCACTACAAAACTGGCTCCAAAGAAAAACTCCGCAGTTACGCACCGCAAGTGCCAAGCTCGCTACAAGGCTTTCAGATGGGCGGCACCGGGCTCAGCGGCATAGCCCTCACTGAAGATAAACAATCCGCTTTCAACCAGCTTCACAAGGCGGCGGAGAATGTTTTCTATGTGGTGAACCCCATCACCAATCGCATCCAAATTGTCACCACAGTGCGTGATGAAAACGGCCATCACAGCTATAAAAAACAAGCCGACTTCCTCACATCCGACGACAAGTGGTTCCGCCCCGTCGCCGCCCACTTCGGCCCTGATGGCTGCCTCTACATCGTCGATTGGTATAATAAAATCATCTCACACAATGAAGTCCCCCGCGCTCACCCGGATCGGGATAAAACACGAGGTCGCATTTGGCGAATCAGACCTAACAACCTCAAACCAACCGCGCCTACAAACTTTGCCAAAGCAGATACCGCAGGTCTAATCAAGGGATTGAAGAGTTCCAACGAACGAGCCGCCCGCCTCGCGTGGCACGCCATTGCCGATCGCAAAAACGAAACCATCTCAGGCATCAAAGAAGCACTGCGCAAGATGGTGACGGACACATCATTACCGGCAAATCCCCGCGTGCTTGCCTTCTGGTCACTGGAGGATCTTGGCGCCTTAAAATCAGACATCGCCTTACTCAGTCAACTCGCTAAGGACAGCTCGGTTTATCTACGCTTTGAGGTTGTTCGCAGCTTATCGAACATGCACCTCAGCGAGAAAGATTTCCTCGCCGTGGCATCCAGCTTCCCCGCTGATAAAAACTACCGTGTCCGCGCCGAGCTAGCGAACACGATCCGCTCACACCGCTCGCCGACACCTGCTATCATAGCTCTGGCAGCCCAGCTTGGCAGGCCTCCACTCAAAGGACTCTCCCGCAGCAGCTATGATCGGAATTTCGAACGCTACCTAGCACGTTGGGCAATGGAGAAACACGGCAGCATCACTGCAAAAATGCTGGAGTCTGACGCTGCACAATCGCTCAAGCCTGAAGCATTTCTGCTAGCCATTCAATCGCTCGATCCCGCCAATGCAAGCACCCAGCTCATCAAAGCCATCCCCCGGCTCAAGCGGGACCTCAGTGCGGATGAGCTCTCCTTGTTAGGAAGCCAGATCAACAAACCACAAGTCAAGCAAGGCCTCCGCGATCTCCTCGCCAGCCCCACTCGCCAACTTAGCGTGCTCAAGGCGATGGAAAAAATCGATGCCAAGCTAGCCAACGATAAAGACCTTTCTAACATCGTAGGAGACGCCTGTATTTCCTTACTCAAAAATCAACCGTCCAAAGAGAATCAAGCTCTAACAGTTCGCCTCGCCGCCAAGTTTAAACTCAAGGTTTTAGAAGTCCCCATCAAGAAGTGGCTAACAGGCAAGGAGCGCACTCATTCGGAAATCATCTCCGGCCTCACCGCACTCAGCGAGATGGGCAGTGATTCCCGTGAGGTTTACCAAAAGTTTTTCACCCACGCACACGCACCTATCAAACGTCAGGCCACTATCGCTCTTGCCTCCAGCGGTAACACCGCCGTGGTGAAGTTCTTTGCTGATGCGTGGGAGAAACTTCCCAGCGACCTCAGGCAGCTAGCCGTTGCGGGGCTCACTTCCAGCAAACCCAAAGCCGAACTCCTCGCCAAGGCCGCAGCCGCGGGCCACTTCAAAGGACTCACTGCGGATTCCTTAGGAAACATCATCGCTGCTCTGGGGAACGATCACCCGAGTGTGAAAACCATTCTTAAGAACACCCCGGGCCTGATCGTTCCTGTGATCAAACTCACTGGAAAACCTACCGATCAGGTGAAGCATCCTATCGAGCTGAAAGGAGCGTTCACCATCGAGGCTTGGATCAAACTTGATCCCGGTATTGGTGCGGAGGATTCCATTCTCGCCAACGGCAACGGTGGAGCCGATCTGAACTTCTACGGTGGACGATTCCGTTTCTACGGTGGCAGAAAACACGGCGACCGCATCATAGCCAAGCGCGCCATGCAGCCGAACCTTTGGACGCACTGCGCCGTCACGCGCAACGGCAACGGACAGTTCAAAATCTACCTCGATGGAGAGCTGGATAACGCGGCAGGAAACCCCACCAAGGCAAGCTTCCCCAACCTAACAATTGGCAACAGCAATCACCCTGGCGGCAGTAGCTTTGAAATGCTTGAGCTGCGAGTTTGGAACTATGAGCGCAGCGCTGAAGAGATCCGAGCAAACCACCTCACAGAGATCAACTCAAACCCACCCAAGGGTCTAACACACAGACTCTCTGGCGGAACATCTGGGCTCAAGTATGCTGGAAGTGCTCACACTGCATTCAGTAGCAATACCCCCAAGCTCATCACGCCAGCCGCGGCTAAGGCAGCTCAGACTAAGTTCCAAAAATTCTTAAAAATGGCAGAAAGCAAAGGTGACGCAGCCAAGGGGAAGGCATTGTTCGCCTCCTGCTCTGCTTGCCATAAAGTCGGCGAGAGTGGAGGCACCATCGGCCCAGAGCTTTCTGGAGCAGGTGCGATGTCCACCGAGGCGCTGCTACACAATATTCTTACTCCAAATGCCAAAATGGAAAGCGGCTACTACCGCCACGATCTTATCCTTAAAAACGGTAACAAAATCAGCGGCTCCATGGTGGAGGAAACAAAAACCACCATCAGCATCCAACCCGTAGGAGGTGCCATCAAGGTGGTGGATAAAAAAGACATTAAAAACCACAACATCTCCAAGTCATCCCTTATGCCCGAGGGGCTGATCGATCACATGACACCCCAACAAGTAGCAGATCTCTTTAGCTACCTACGCACCTTGAAGTAGCCGTAGGCGAGGCCGCAGGACGCCAATGATAAATTTAGCTGTAGCGCTTGCAACCACGCCCCGCTCTTGCCATTCACTGAGGTTTACCCTAGTCTGCCGCCATCAATCGATCCTTACATAATTTTTTTCTGTTTCTGATAACTGCTCTGGTGTGCTCATGCGGGTATCAATCATCTATTGATGCGGAGGGAAACGTCACAATGCGCAAGCCAACTCGCGCGATGTTGTTACAGGGCAAGGCCGAGTTCGAGGCGATCAAAAAGAAGAAGAAAATCAGCACCGATCCGCGCTACACCGCTCCAGTCACGAGAGTTTCCGCCCGGCTTCGCAAGGTTATCGATATGCCGAGTGCGGACTGGGAATTTGTCGTCTTCGAGGATCGCAGCCCGAACGCCTTTGTCCTGCCTGGCGGGAAAGTAGGTATTAACACGGGGCTGTTTCGCATCATAGACAGCGATGCCCTACTCGCCGCCGTGCTCGGGCATGAGATCTCCCACGCCACCTCCGCGCATGCGGACGAGCGATTGATGCGTGGGCTGCTCGCCATCATAGGAGGCGCCGTGCTCTGGAAGGCGATCGATGAAAACGATCACCACTCACCAGAAACGGTCCTGGCTGCCTACGCCGCCGCCGTTTACATCTGTGATTCCCTCCCCTTATCTCGCCACCAAGAGTTTGAGAGCGACCGCATGGGAGCCATCTTCATGGCGCGTGCGGGTTATGATCCACGTGAATCATTAAAACTCTGGCGGAAACTCGAACATTTTCACATCAAACACGGAAAGAGAAAACCTCACTTCCTGAGGACCCACCCTCCAGATGCCAAACGGATTCATGCGCTGTTAGACTTCATGCCCGTTGCCGTGCATCATTATGAAAACACTTTGCGTAATTCTAAGTCCAAGACGCATGACAGATAATCGGGCGGGAATAACTTAGCCGTTGTTGACTCACATGAGTAAGGTGTATAATTAAACCATGAAACGCTTCCTCACTACTACCATTCCACTTGCCTGCTTGGGTGCCGTTCTCGTCTGGGCGGTGTTCAGCCAATCTAGCCAATCTCAAGATTCCATGGAGAATAACCAGCCCGCTAAAATCGCCGCCATTCCAGAAGGATACCAAACTGCCACCCTCGGTGCCGGTTGCTACTGGTGTGTGGAGGCCGTTTTAGAGCAGCTTGACGGCGTTCACTCCTGCACATCAGGCTTCATGGGCGGGCACGTTGACAACCCGAAATACGATGCCGTTTGCCAAGGAACCACAGGACACGCCGAGGTTGTGCAAGTGGTTTTCAACCCAAAAAAAATCAGCTATGAAAAGCTTCTTGAGTGGTTCTGGAAGCTACATGATCCCACTCAGATCGATGGTCAGGGTAATGATCTAGGCACACAGTATCGGTCAGCCATTTTTTTCCATAGCGACGCGCAGAAAACAGCTGCCGTTAAATCACGCACCAAGGCGCAGGAAAAGTTCCCCAAACCAATCGCCACTGAAATCGCCAAAGCCAGTAAGTTTTTCCCAGCTAAAGTGTCCCACCAAGATTACTACCGCTTGAATAAAAACAAAAACCCATACTGCCGCGCCGTCATCACGCCAAAGTTGGACAAACTCAAGCTGAAGAAGTAATCGCCCAAGCTAGTGAATTTTCCAACCAGCGGCTCAATTTCCCGTCCGGTTCTCTGCATTCTAGAAAAGACAGACTAGACATCAGTCGTTTCACGCGATAGCATTTTTCACATGAAATTTTTGTCGATTATCTCCTTGGCATTATCACTTTGTCTCGTTGCTGCCGCTCCATCTTCTGCGCAGAATGCGGCTTTCAAGTGCGCCACAGTCGATGCGAACACTCTAATCAAAAAGTACCACCGTGCCGATACAAAGCTAGCAAAGCTTGTTGCTGATAGAGACGCCTATGCCAAAGAACGGGAGCAGCAGATGGTAACCATCAAGGAAACTGAAGCTAAGGTGAACGCATGCATCGCTAAAATTCGGTCAAAGGAAACTACTGCTGAAGAGCAAAAAAACCTCGCGCAAGAGTACGATGATCTAGTCAGCCAGCACCGTGCACTGACTAAAGATATCCAAGAGCAAGATCGCGAAAAAATAACCGCTATCAAAAGCAAGCTGGCTACAGAAACTCGTATCCTGCTTGATGAAATCACCAAAGTAACTAACGCCTACGCCAAAGAAAAAGGCTACACATGGGTGATAGAAACTTCCGGTGTGAGTAATACCCAGATTTCCCC
>JBMYYO010000083.1:0-4575 GCA_049609505.1 Akkermansiaceae bacterium
TCCAGCCGCAGAAGCTCAAGCTATTCCACAAAGAAGACCTTGAAGAAACACTCAATCCACAGTTGGCGATCAAGTCCACCAGTGATGCGAGTTTCTCTCCGAGCGGACTGGAAATCGTCTTCACCGCTGAGAATGACCTCTGGGCAATGGATACCATTTTGCGCAAGCCGCGCCGCCTAACAAACACTCCTGGGCACGAGAAGGATGTGTGGTTCTCCCACGATGGGAAAACCATCCTCTACCTCTACGATGATGGAGTGAACACCGAGATACGCCGCCTCGCCAAACCCGATGCAACCGGCTTCTGGTGGGAGGCGGAGAACTGCACTCACACCGTGGTGGTGAAGTCCAGCGAGCGCCCCGATGGCATTCTACCCGGACCCAAGGGTAAAAAAATCGCCTACACCACTTATCCCGGAAGTCTCTGGGTCAGTAACCCTGATGGCACTGAGCCCACACGCTTGGTGGAATCATGGAACGCGCCGAGAGCAGAGTGGTCACCCGATGGCAAATGGCTTACCTACTCAATGCAAGATGATGACTTTAATTCAGACATCTACATCATCCCCGCTGATGGATCCTCCGCCCCAGTAAACATTAGCCGCCACCCAGACTCAGACCTCTCCCCTGCATGGTCCCCTGATGGCCGCAGGCTCGCCTTCATTGGCCGCCACCACAAAGAGAGCTACGATATCTTTTTTGTCGATCTCTACGCCAAAGACGAAGTGAAAGACAAAGATGGTGAAACTCGCGAGCGCGCAAAAAAAGCCATGAAGGGCGATCCCAACTACCGCGGCAGCGCTAAGAAAACGGTCAAAAAAGTGGTGAAAAAAATCACCGGAGAGAACAAGAAAAAGGAGCCAGAAACCTTTAACCTCACCAACATCCAGCAGCGTGTACAGCGCATCCAAGTGAAAGGTGGCCCAGCATATCAGCTGATGTGGTATTCAGATTCCAAACGCTTACTCTTCCAATCACGCGGTGGGAAAACTACTTATTCTATCGAGGCCAAACCGGGTGCTGCGCCTAAGAAATTTGCCGATGCCTCAGGCTCCGTGATCCGCATGACCAGCAAAGGAAAAATCTTCTGGCTCTCTGGCGGTGTGCCCGCTGTTCTCTCTGGCGGACGCAACACTAAGTATCCATTCAGCATCTACACCCAGCGCGACCACAAGGAGTGGAAGCGCATGATGTTCCGCACAGCATGGAATACCATGCGAGACTCCTTCTATGACCCAGCGATGAATAATCGCAACTGGCAGAGCGTGTTAGAAAAATACGAAGAAGCCGCCACCTACGCGCCTAACTCCGCCACCTTCGATCGCATAGCAAACATGATGCTCGGTGAGCTGAATGCCTCCCACATGGGATGCCGCTCAAAGACCTGGCCTGCTTCATGGAAAAAACAAGTCCGCTGGACCGAGTCCACCGTCCACCTCGGACTGCGGTTTGATCCATCACACCAAGGCAAAGGCTGGAAGGTCAGCCAGGTCATTCCGCGCAGCCCAGCCGACCGCGAAATCTCCCGCGTGGAAGCTGGAGAAACCATCCTCACCGTGAATGGCACTGAGGTTTCCTCCTCCACACCCCTAGCCTCTGTGCTCACACTACGCACTGGAGAGCTTGTGCACCTAACTGTTTCTAACAAAGACGGCGAGGAACGCAAAGTAAAGATCCAGCCGATCTCCTACTCTGCCGCACGTAGCCTCGCGTCCAAGGCCGGTATCAATGCCACCGCCAAGGCCACAGATGAACTATCCGGCGGCAAGCTCGGCTACATCCACATCGCCCGCATGATGTGGGATGAGTTTGAGAAATTTGAGCACCACCTCTACGAGCAAGGTGCAGGCAAAGAAGGTCTTGTGATTGATGTGCGCGATAATGGAGGCGGCTTCACTACTGATCACCTCCTCACGGCACTCTGCCAGCCACGCCATGCTTACACGATCCCCCGCAACGGCGGCATCGGCTACCCGCAGGACCGCATCGTTTACGCCACCTGGAATAAACCGATCATCGTGCTCTGTAATCAGAACAGCTTCTCCAATGCAGAGATCTTCGCCCACGCCATTCGCACTCTTGGCCGTGGCAAGGTAGTAGGAGTGACCACGGCAGGAGGCGTCATCTCCACCGGAAGCACCACCATCATGGGCACAGCCTCACTCCGTCTCCCATTCCGTGGCTGGTTTAACTCTGAAACAGGAGAAGACATGGAGCTAGACGGAGCCAAACCCCACATCACCATCTGGAACCAACCCGGTGAACTGAGCCGAGGCAAGGACGTGCAGTTAGAAAAAGCGGTCAAACTACTAATCGCAGATACCACCAGAGCAAAACAAGCGCCCAAACCTAAGTATCAGAGCAAGCGATAGTTCGCAGTCCTACGATTGCTGCGTGTTAAGAAATTATTTATTTTCTCAATTGGAAATTATCGTCTTCGGGATAACTTAGCGCCATGTTGTCTGTGGATGAAAAAGCGCGGTATGCGCGGCATTTTACGTTAGAGCAAGTTGGGCTTGAGGGGCAGGAGAAACTCAAAAACTCTGCTGTGCTGTGTATCGGCGCTGGTGGATTGGGCTCTCCAGCTGCGATGTATCTTGCGGCAGCAGGTGTGGGACGGATCGGGATTGTTGATTCTGATGTAGTAGAAGTTTCTAACCTGCAAAGGCAGATCCTGCATGGGGAATCCACGCTGGGGATGAGTAAACTCGAAAGCGGTCAGCAAAGGTTGTTAGACATCAACCCTCATGTGGCTGTTGAGAAACACGGCTGTAATTTCACTGCGGCAAACGCCATGGAGATCGCCGCGGATTACGATGTGATTCTTGACGGAACTGATAATTTCCCGACCCGCTACCTGAGCAACGACGTATCGTTTTTACTCAAAAAACCGAACATTTACGGATCGATTTTCCGTTTTGAAGGTCAGCTTAGTGTTTTTGCCCCGCATCTCGGTGGGCCGTGTTACCGCTGTATGTTACCGCAGCCACCTGATCCTGGCTCAGTGCCTAGTTGTGCGGAAGCGGGCGTGCTTGGAGTGCTTCCCGGCATCATCGGCAGCATGCAGGCGATGGAAACCGTCAAGCTGTTGTTAGGCACAGGTGATCCGCCATTGGGAAGATTAATTCATTATGATGCCTTGCAGACGCGCTTCCGTGAGTTCAAGCTGCGCCGCGACCCCGAGTGCCCACTTTGTGGCGATCACCGAACCATTACCGAACTTGTGGATTACAATCAATTCTGTGGCATCCCCCGCCCCGACGAAGTTTCCGACTCAGGAAACATCTCAGTATCTCAGCTTAAACAGAAACTCGATGCTGGATACGAGGGCATTTTGATCGATGTCCGAGAGCCTTGGGAGCACGACGTTGCCAACATTCCAGAAGCAAGGCTAGTGCCTCTTGCTGAGTTCCCGAGCATCATCCCTGAGCTCATTGAGGCAGGGCGTGATGCGGAGATTTTGATTCACTGCAAATCTGGCATGCGGAGCGCGCGTGCGGTGGAGTTTCTTACCAACGATGGCTTCACCAATGCTCATAATGTGGCGGGAGGGATTGACGCGTGGTTGAAAATGTAATTTCTTAGCTCATGCCTTCGGACAGCCCTTCTGGATCATCACGTGGAAAGCTTATTGTCATCGAGGGGATCGATGGCACGGGAAAATCCACCCAAGCCCAGTTGCTTGCTGATGCGTTACGCCGTGCTGGCCACGAGGTGGTGCAGAGTTTTGAGCCGACCAATGGTCCATGGGGGAAAAAACTGCGCGAAAGTGCTACTACTGGTAGGCTCAGCAGCAAAGAGGAGCTGGAGTATTTTCTAAAAGACCGCGCCCAACACGTGCATGAACTGATTAGCCCAACGGTGGCACGAGGTGGGATCGTAATTCTTGATCGGTATTACTTTTCCAGCATGGCGTATCAGGGCGCGCGCGGAATTGATCCGCAAATGATCCGTGAGGAGAATGAGAAGTTTGCTCCACAGCCGGACTACTTGTTAATATTAGACTTGCCCGTGGACGATGCACTGGAACGCATCGGGGTGAGAGATGGGCAGGCCAATGAATTTGAGCAGCGCGAATCGCTGAAATTCTGCCGAGACCTTTTCCTGAGTCTATCGGCGGAAAGTTTCTCCCATGTTATTGATACCCGCGAGGACATCAGCGCCGTCCATCAGCAAATCTGCACAGCGGTGAGTGATTTGCTGAAAACTCAGGCATAATTTTTCAGCACAATTCTCAAAAAGTTAAATTCTCAAAAAGTTAGATTGCGCACCTGCACGTATTTTCACATATTTCTGGGCGGAAAGACAACAAACGCAATAACTCATGAAATATCGCCATATTTACCCCTCCCTCATCACTGCATTCTTAGCCACTAATGCTTCCGCTGCTCTCTCTTGGACTGGTGGGGGCGATAGCATCTCACTCTACCAAGAAGCAAACTGGCAGGAAGACGATGGCTCAGCACTAGAAGCAAATGAAATCAATGGCAATGCATTGGTGGCAGCAGATACAGGGGGAGAAATCCGCATCGAAACGGGTTCAGGCTCACCTAGTAACTTCAGCGGAGATTTTCT
>JBMYYO010000083.1:4585-14137 GCA_049609505.1 Akkermansiaceae bacterium
ACCACCTTATTATTTCAAATAAAACACTCCGATCTGTAGCTGCCACAACAGACATTATCGGCACTACAGGAGCTGCTCTAACCATTAATTCTGGTGGTGTTCTAAGCCTTGCTGGCACCATTTCTGGGTTTAATGGCAGCGGTAACATTAATGTTTCTGGCGGTTCTCTCACATCGACGGGAGAAATCAATGTTTCTGGCTCAGCATTGAACGTCACCAATGGAGGAACCGTCGAAACCGACGGCATTCGCATAGCAGGAGTTTCCACTTGGGACAGTGGCTCGGTTACGCTGAACGATGTTAACCCTTTCCGCACAGGTGGGGTTGTTTCTTCATCGAATTCCTTCAACATCACAGCGGGAGCAGGAGATTTCACGCTCACACATACCGATCTCACTGGTGGCTATGTCAACCGAGACATCGCAGGTAAACTTTACACAGGGTTCTTCAGCCTAGATGGAGTTAACGTTGATCCTGATGGGACAGGCTTCGTTGGTTCTGGAACAGGTGGAGCTCTAGCGAGCGAAGCGGATGTGGTCGCGCTCAATGCCTTTATCAAGGCAAACTACACCATCGGCGGAAGGTATCTTGAACTGAGTGACAATACCGGAGGAGAGCGCACCCTCTCTGTCATTGCTGTCCCAGAGCCATCATCCACTGCGCTGCTCGGCCTCGGAGGGCTGGCTCTTATTTTACGTCGCCGTAAGTAAAAGCTAAAGTTTTTCCAACAACACATTTCAAAACTCACGCAACACCCTACAGGCGATTCCTGTGGGGTGTTTTATTAGTCAAAAGCCCCACACATTCTACCTCCAACTCTGCCACCACTCAGCAGATTCGATAAAATTTTTCATCTATGAAATCCGCCATACCATTTCTTATTGTTCTTCTCACCGCAGTGGCATCATTTGGTCAGCAGAAACCTAACATTATTTTTATCCTCACCGATGATCTTGGGTATGGCGACCTTGGGGTGTTGTTTCAAAATGCGAAGGCTGGCAGCAAAAAACTGAGTACTCCCAAGCTCGATGCCATGGCGGGTGAAGGGATGATATTGAATCGCCATTACTGCCCTGCTCCAGTCTGTGCGCCATCGAGGGCATCGTTGCTAGCAGGTGTGCATCAGGGGCACGCCAATGTCCGTAACAATCAGTTCGATAAAGAACTCGAAAACAACCACACCCTCGCTAACACACTAAAGACCGCCGGATACTACACCGCAGCCATCGGCAAATGGGGGCTTCAAGGCAGTGGCAGCACACCCGCCGCTTGGCCATCTTACCCCACTAAGCGAGGCTTTGATTATTTCTATGGATACGTCACTCACGTTGCTGGACACCAACATTACCCCGCCAACTCCTGGCCGTTAGGAAACTCCAGCGGGCACCGCTCGCCGCAGTTGCTCTACGAGAATAACACCGAAATCTCATCGCAGCTCGATAAGTGTTACACGACGGATCTTTTCACAGCTCGGGCGAAAAAACTCATCGTCGATCACACTAACAGCTCCCCCACGCAGCCGTTTTTCATCTACCTTGCCTATGACACACCTCACGCAGCCTTGCAGCTACCAACGATGGCATACCCGAGCGGAAGTGGCCTCACAGGCGGTCTCCAATGGGTAGGCACCAGCGGCAACATGATCAATACCGCAGCAGGCACCATCGATTCATTCTACCACCCGCTTTACGCTGGGCAGTCGTGGAATGATCGTGAGAAACGTTTTGCCACCATGGTCACGCGGATTGACAATTGTGTGGGAGATCTTTTGCAAACTCTCAAGGACCTCAACATCGATGACAATACCATCGTCGTTTTCAGTTCAGACAACGGCCCCCACTCGGAGAGCTACATGTCGAGCGGCAACTACGCGCCTACATCATTTAAGTCCTACGGTCCGTTCGAGGGCATGAAGCGGGATGGCCATGAGGGCGGCATCCGCGTTCCTACCCTAGCCTGGGGACCCGGCAATGTGCAGGCGGGCGCCACGAGTAATCATCCATCGCAGTTCCATGATTGGCTGACAACTTTCTGTGACCTCGCCGATATTCCGTCACCTGCTCGCAGCGATGGTGTTTCGCTTGCGCCCACGCTCACTGGCACAGGCAATCAGGAAACTGGCACGGTGTATGTTGAGTATGATACTGGTGGCAGCACCCCTAACTATGGCGATTTCTCTAACCACGGAGGAACATCGCGCAATGAACTCCAAGTGGTCTATCTGGATGGTTATAAGGGGATCAGAAACAACACCACCAGCCACAGCGTGAACTTTCGGATTTACGACACCCTCACCGATCTCAAGGAATCTAACAATCTCGCTGGAACATCTCCCTATTTCACTCAGTTGCAGCAGCGGATGAAGGATCGAGTTTTACAACTACGCCGCCCTAACAGCTCTGCTTCTCGCGCCTATGACAACGAGTTTGTCCCAAGCGTTTCCCCTCCCGTAGAAAACGGGCTGGAGTATCAGAGCTACGAGGGCAACTGGCAATGGGTGCCTGAGTTTTCCGCCATGACAGCCGTTGGTGGAAGCGATGCGGCAGACATTTCAACCACTCACCTAAGTCGCAATAACGATGCGGGTTTGCTTTACACTGGCTACATCAACGTGCCAACGGATGGTGATTGGACGTTTTATACCAGTTCAGATGCGGGCACGGTCTTGCGCATCCATGATTGCTTGGTGATTGATGATGATTTTAATCACAACGGCTCGGAAACCTCCGCCAGCATCAAGCTCAAGGCTGGGCTACATCCATTCCGCCTCTACTACCGCACCGCCAGCAGCCAACCTAACTTAAACCTAAGCTGGAGTGGCCCAGGAATTGCCAAACAAAGCATCCCCAGCACCTCATTTCGCCGCGATGGCACTCCGCCTCCTGAGCCGATTGCCAACGATGACCAAGCGTTTACTTCTGGCACGGCACCCGTTTCTATTTCCGTATTGGCAAACGATAGCGATGATGGCCAACCGCAGCCCCTGAGTATCCAATCCGTGTCACAGCCGGCGTTGGGCACGGCGACGATTAACGGCAACAACATTCTCTACACCGCCTTGGCTGGTAAGTTCGGGCAAGACAGCTTCACTTACACCATCACCGATGGGACACACACGGCTACGGCAAACGTCATTGTTGATGTCACCGTGCCGATTACGAATAGGATCTGGATACCGCTCAACGAATGCGATGGCGCGATCATCCGCGAAGCCGGAGGCGCCACGGTAGGTACCATGGCAGGCTTCGCTGATGTGGATGCTGCACACATCGTTGGTAAATACGGCCACGCACTCCGCTTCGATGGCGTGGACGATCAGGTAAGCCTAACAGGCGTAACTCTCCCCACCGGAAACAGCGCCCGCACGGTGAGTGCATGGGTGCGCACATCATCGACATCGCCTGCCGAATTACAGGTGGTGTTTGGATACGGAATCAATAGCAATGGTCAGCGATTCAGCATCCGTCTCGACGGCTCTGCCACGCAGAGGCTCCGCCTCGAAGTCCAAGGAGGGTTTATCGTTGGATCCACTCAGATCAATGATGGCCAGTGGCACCACATAGCCGTGGTCGTGGATGATTTTAACAGCAACGGCACAACGAACGTCAACGAGGCCCGACTCTACGTTGATGGTCAGCGGGAAACTGTAAGCAGCTCGGGTAGCCGAGCCATCGATACCAGTGCCAGCGGCGGTGCCTTGATCGGTGGCTCTCCCCACGCGGCTAACTATAGTTTCACCGGTGATATTGATGAACTCCAGATCCACTCCAGCGCCCTAACCGATGCCGAGGTGTTATCGCTGGCCAATCTGGACAACCAAACTTCAGCGCTGTGGCTCTACCGTCAGTTTGCCAATAATCCTCCTGCATGGAACAGCGACGATGATCTTGATGGCAGCGAACTGCTCGCCGAGTACGCGTTTGGTGGGAATCCCCATATCTCCGATCGAAATCAACTCACACCCACGGTGACCTATAACTCGAACGATGATGTGTTAGAAATTTCATACACACGGAGAAAATCGGACAGCCATAACCTGACCTACAGCCTTCAGGTTTCCGATGACCTCAGCACATGGACGCTTCCATCCAATGAGATCTCAGCCGTGCCGCACCCCGTGCTTGGCACCGCATTCGAGTGGGTCCACGCCAAAGCCGACCCCGCCAACTCGTCCAATGGTAAATTGTTCATACGCGCCCACGCAGAAACAAACTAGCCTGCGTGAGTCATGGGTGCGTTTTACATATGCGAATGTGGATAAGCTCTATTCACAGATGATAGCCTGTGCGATAGATTGGATGGCAGTAGATTGATGTGAGATGTCTCATTTAGCATAAACATTGTCTTATTTCACCAAGATAAAACTCGTCGTTTTTACTACATTTACCCGCAGGCATTACTAAACATCCCAACAACCCAACAAAATATGAAACTAAAACTTATACCTACTCTGGCCTTAACGGCTCTCAGCATTGGCTCCGTTGCTAATGCAGCTATCACCGTGCAACAGCACCTTACCTTCAATGACAATGCCGCTCCAGCGGGCTTTAGTAACACACTCGGTAGTGCCTCCTACTCTGGAGGTCAAATTGTCCTTGATGGTGATTCCTATATTTCTGGTCCCTCAGGATTGGCTACTACCGACAACATCGGATTTGAAGTGATCGCAACAGGCACTACTTTTGGGACTTTTCAGTTTCCCATCGCAGTGAACGAAGGCTCTTCCGACAATGTTGGGCTTGGAATTTTGGAAGAGTCTGGCTGGAAAGGCATTGTTCAAGGGCAAATTGTAATCACCCCAGCAGCAGCTTCCTCAACAGGAGTCGAAACACGCTTGGCATTTGTTCGTGCTGACGGAACCAATAATTTCTACGTCAATGGAGTGCTTGTTTCCACCAATGGTAATGCCCCAGGAGGTGCTGACCTAGACACTCTTCACATCGGAGCTAACCCTTTCGATGGAGCAGCTGGTGGTTTTACAGGATCGATCAATGAAGTCCGCACCTTCTCTTTCAACTCTGGTGAATTCGCCACGAGTGATTTACTCACTGGAGCCACTGTGCCTGAGCCATCATCCTCTGCCCTACTCGGCCTTGGTGGACTCGCTCTGGTGCTGCGCCGCCGCAAGTAATTTCACCATTTTGAAAACTTCTTTCAGTGGGCGCCGGAGTGTTTTTCGGTGCCCACTTCCTTTTTCCTGCTATATTTAACGATCCGCACGAGCGCTGTTATCCTTTATGAATCGCCCTTTTCCGTTGCCGCTTTTATTCCTGCTTCTCTGTATGAGTTTTGTTGTTCCGGCTACACTCATGGCTAAGGAACTCCCTCCTACTAGTGTTGGGTTTAAGAAAATTCAGCTATTTGATAAATACATCACCGAAGGAGCATCGATCGGTGATGTCAATGCTGACGGCAAGCCGGATGTGGTCGCTGGTCCACTCTGGTGGCAGGGACCAGATCTCAAACAATCCTTTGCCTACGCTCCGGTCAAAATCTACCCGACCACTGGGCCAGGTCTCTCAGGCTACTCGAACAACTTCTTCACTTTTCCAGACAAAATCACCAAGGACAAGTGGACAGATATCCTCAAGGTGGGACTGCCAGCGCAGCCAGCGCATCTTGCGATCAATCCTGGAGAAAAACCATTCCCTCACGACAACGCACAGCACAGCTGCACCCACTGCAAGGCGCAGGATCATATTTGCAATGAATCGCCTCAATACGTGAATGTGTTAGGAAAAGGCAAGCAACTCCTCGCATACAGCCGCAATCACATCACCCTATCAGAACCCGATTCTGATCCTACTAAGCCATGGAAAGTTTACAACGTTTCACACAAGGACGGTGGACTGCAAATGTACACCCACGGTCTCGGCGCGGGTGACATCAATGGTGACAACCTTCCCGACATCCTTGAAAAACGCGGCTGGTGGCAGCAACCAAAAAATTGGGATCGCAAGACACCGTGGAAATTTCACCCCTACCCCTTCGCACCCAAACAAGGTGGAGCGCAGATGTTTTCCTATGATATTGATGGTGATGGCGACAGCGATGTAGTCACTGCGCTCAATGCACACTCATGGGGGCTTGCTTGGTATGAGCAAATCAAAGAAAACGGCAAAATCACTTTCAAGAAGCACACCGTGATGACGGATAAGCCTACGGGAAACCCCTACGGTGTCTGTTTCTCACAACCTCACGCCATGGCCTGCACTGACATTGATGGCGATGGCATTAAGGACATCGTCACTGGCAAATGTTACTTCGCCCACAACGGCCGTGACCCCGGTGCGCATCAACCCGCAGTGCTATATTGGTTCCGCACGGTTAGAAGTAAAAACGGCACCGAGCTAGTCCCCTACCAGATTGATGATAACTCCGGAGTGGGACGCCAAATCACCACAGGAGACATCAATGGTGATGGCAAAATGGACATCGTGGTTGGCAACAAAAAGGGCGTCTTTGCCTTCATCCAAACTAAAATCAACCCCAAGTCTGTTAGAAAAAAAAAGCTCCAACCCAAAGCACTCCTCCTCGAAGGTGAAGCGTTAGAAATCAGCAAACGTTCCGGCAACCTGCGGCCACAGCCAATGCACACCTATGGCGCCGGCAAGTGGAGCAACAACAGCCATCTTTGGTGGACGGGTTCTAAACCGAACGATCAAATTGAACTGAGCTTCCACGTGCCAGCCACGGGTAGTTACCGGATTGGCGTTGGTATGACCAAGGCCAGAGACTACGGCATGGTGGAGTTCTATCTCGATGGTAAAAAAATCTCTGGCAACATTGATCTCTACAACGATGGCGTGATTCACACAGGGACTATTCCCTTGGGTGGAAAACACACCATCAAGTCAGGCAATCACCGTTTGGGCGTGAAGATCACCGGAGCTAACCCTAAGGCGATCAAGTCTTACATGTTTGCGCTCGATTACCTGATCATTCATCCTGGCGATAAAGCAGAGTTACAAAAGCACCGACCCAAACCCGTCGCCAAAGTAAAAAAAAAATTCACCGAGGGCATGGGCAACACGCTCGAGGCCAAGGCACAAACCATGCAGCAACAACTTGCTGGATTCACCGTGCCAGAGGGGTTTGTAATTGAAAATGTTTCCCACGAGGGGCTCGGAACAATCAAGCCGATCTCTCTCAACTTTGATGACGCAGGGCGGCTCTGGACGCAAACCGCTAGCGAGTATCCCAAGGACCGTAACCCGGCAGCATTTGATCAACCGGGAAAAGATAAAATTCTGGTCTTCCCCCGCCCCTATCAAAACAAACCTCAGACGCCTCACGTTTACGCAGAGGGACTGGTGATGCCGATCTCCGTGCTTCCTCACGATGATGGTGTGCTGATGGTGTTAGGCTCTAAAATCATCAAGTTGCATGACTCTAACAAAGATGGAAAAGCGGACAAACGCACCGTGCTGATGAGCGGCTTCGGCGTGAAAGATAGTCACACTTGTTTGCACCGCCTAACACGCGGCCCCGGTAATTGGGTTTACTTTTCCCAAGGTGTGCATTCGGTAGGAAATGTAAAAACAATCGACGGCAAAACCATCCCGTTCAATCAAGGTATGGTGGGGCGTTTTCACCCCGATGGCACAGGGCTAGAGTCCATCGCCGAAGGAATGAATAATATCTGGGCGTGGTCGATCAACAAAGAAGGCCGCACCTATATTCATGAAGCTAACGACCTCGGCTACAGCCAGGCGGCCTTCGAGCGTGATGCCACCTATCCGAGTTTCCTGCAAACCGCCTCTGCCAATCCACTCAAGCACCCACCAACAGCGCCCGACGTAGGGCTTGATGGCACAGGCTTCTGCGGCATCGCCAATGCTGGGGAATCAGCGCGCGATTTCCCAGCCCCGTGGCGTGATCTGAATTTCATTGCCAACCCGATCACTGGAGAGATCAACACCGTCTCCCACACCGTAGATGAGTTAGGCAATCACACGTTTAAGCGCGAGCAGGATCTGGTCACTTGCAAGGACCCGATGTTTCGCCCAGTGAATGTCGGTTTCGGCCCCGATGGCTGCCTCTACATCGTCGATTGGTATAACCGCACCATCTCCCACGGCACCACCACCAGAAACCTCGCCAAACACGATACCACATCGGGACGCATCTGGAGGGTTCGGCACAAATCTCAGAAACCTTACAAGCCGATCAATCTTGAAAAGAAGTCTAACAAACAGCTCATCCTGCATCTCTACTCCAAGAATCTCTGGGAAATGCGAGCCGCCTGCAATCAGATCGGCAAACGTCAATGTAAGGAACTCATCCCTGATATCAAAAAGCTTATCACTGCACCACGTGCCACAGATAGCGTCCGTATTCATGCACTGTGGGCAATGGAACGGCTACATCATTTTGATGCCGCTGCGTGGAAGTTTCTCCTCGCCAGCAAGAACCAAAACGTGCGTCACGAGGCACTACGCGCGCTCTCAACCATTCAGCCGCCGCTTGCGGATGTCTTCCCCTTACTTCAACAATTTCGCACAGAAAAATCCTACTACGTCATCAACGAACTCATTCGCTTTTTCCGCGACACCCCGCAAACACTCAGCGCAGAGCATGTTGCCTTTGTTAGATCTTTTCACACAAAAGAATCAGAATTACCGATCGCAAAAGTAAGCGGATGGAAGCACTCCTACTACGCGCTTGGAGGTTCATACGAAAAACGCTTCCTAAACCAGCTAGTAGGGAGCGTTGGCAAGGCGACATCAAATACGCCCATTGCAGACGAAGCCAAGTGGGGCAGAACCTTGGCCAAGCACCCAAAGAAATCTGCCGAGGAAAATGAAAAACTCAACAAGCAGATCACAAGGTTAAGTTATTTGGTCAATGCCGCGAGCAATCCTGACCTGGAAAAAGGAAAAGCAAACTTCACCACGCGCTGTGCATCTTGCCACGGCAGCAAGGGGTTTGCCCCACCTCTTGGCGGCGGTAAAAACCGCTCTGTCGTAGAGCTGCTCACCGCTATCTTGAAGCCGAGCGATGCGGTAGAGCCAAGCTTCAACAGCTATAAAATCATCAAGAAAGATGGAAGTAGCATTGAGGGATTCCGCTCCAGCCTAACAGCCACTGACATCACACTCTCGTTCATGGGAGGTGGGAAGATCACCGTGCCGATCAAAGACATTGCGAAGGCAGGATACATCGAAGGAAAGTCAGTTATGTTAGAAGGCATGACCAGCGGCTTAAATGATCAAGATATAGTTGGACTTATTGCTTACCTACGCTCGATAAAATGAAACGATTTTCTCATTGGCTACTTTGCCTCCTTTTGATCCTCCCTGGCCTCATCCACGGGGGCGATTCAGTGGTGGTTATTTCTGAAATCCACTATCACCCGGCAGATAATGACGAGGAGGAATTCATCGAGCTGCACAATCTGTTTAGCGTAGATGTTGATCTCTCTAACTGGTCGTTAGCCGGAGCTGTGGACTATCAGTTTCCCAACGGCACAACCATTCCAGCGGGAGGTTATTTAGTTATCGCTCGCAACCCCTCCGCACTTGCTGCAGCTACCGGCCACAGCGGCGCTCT
>JBMYYO010000084.1:0-14081 GCA_049609505.1 Akkermansiaceae bacterium
GCGGCAATGCTGTCCTTACAGACCTCAAGCGTGTGTCCAAGCCTGGACGCCGTAACTACGTCGGTGCGGGAGAAATTCCGCGTGTCCTCAATGGCCTCGGCATCTCCATCGTTTCCACTTCCAAGGGAGTGAAAACAGGAGCAACTGCCCGCAGGGAAAAGCTCGGCGGCGAAGTTCTCGCTTTCGTTTGGTAATCCCATCACCTGCATTATCTGAAAACTCTAACATAAGGAGAATCATAACATGTCACGTATAGGACTTAAAGACATCACACTTCCAGAAAAAGTCAGCGTCAAAGCTGATGACAGCGGCAACGTCGTTGTAGAAGGACCCAAAGGAAAACTCGAGTGGACCATGCCAGAAGGCATCTCACTGGAGCAAGAAGACGGTAATGTAACCGTTAAGCGCGCTTCTGAGCACCGCCGCTTCAAGGCACTCCACGGCACATCCCGCAGCCTCATCAGCAATATGGTTGAAGGCGTAGCTAACGGGTTTGTTAAGGAGCTTGAAATCCAAGGGGTTGGTTTCCGTGCTGCTGTTAAAGGCAAGGCACTTGACCTCAGCCTCGGTAAGAGCCACCCGATCCTTCACCCAATCCCAGAGGGCATCACCGTTACCGTTGACCAAAACACCAACATTAAGGTGGAGGGCATCGATAAACAAGCCGTTGGCCAGTTCGCCGCAGAAGTACGCCGCTACTACCCACCAGAGCCATTCAAAGGCAAAGGTGTCCGTTACGTAGGTGAGCGTGTCCGCCGTAAAGCAGGTAAGAGCGTCCAGTAATCGTCATAGCTCTATCTACTAACTACTATCTACTAACTACTTTTAAAAATGAGCACTCTCAATCGCAAACAAGTTCGCCAGCGCATTCACCGCCGCATCCGTAAAAAGGTGATCGGTTCTGCCGCTTGCCCACGTCTTGCCGTCAGCTACTCAAATCAGCACATCTACTGCCAGGTCATCGATGACGTGGCTGGTAAGACTCTTTGTGCCGCATCTAGCCTCGATAAAAGCCTAGAAAAGGCCGCATCGAACCAAGCAACGGCACAAAAAGTCGGCGAACTCATCGCCGGCCGTGCCAAAGAGGCAAAGATCTCCAAGGTCGTCTTCGATCGTGGTGGCCACCTCTACCACGGAAAAATCAAAGCCTTTGCCGATGCAGCACGTGAAGCTGGCCTCGACTTCTAATCACTTCCTACCCATTTAATATATCATGTCTGAAGAAAATAAAAACGACACCCCGGCTGCTGAAGCCAAGGCCGCAGAAACAGCAAATGCTGGTCCTGCTGGTGAACAACCAACCGAAGGTGCTGCCCCTGCTGGTGGTGACCGCAATCAACGCGGTGGCGGTGGTCGTGGAGGTTCAGGTGGTGGACGTGGCGGCCGTGGTCGCCCACAGCGCCAAGCTCCCCCTAAGCCAATGACCGATGATGGCAAGGAACTTCACGAGAAGGTCGTCTTCATTAACCGTTGCGCCAAAGTTGTCAAAGGTGGTCGCCGTTTCAGCTTCTCCGCCCTCATGGTCTCCGGTGATAAGGAAGGCCGCGTAGGTGTTGGCTTTGGTAAAGCGCAAGAGGTTATCGAGTGCATCCGCAAGGGTGGGGAAGACGCTAAGCGTTCCCTCCAGCGTGTGAAACTTGTTAACGGAACCATCCCGCACGAGGTGCAAGCCGAGCACGGTGGTGGAGTTGTTCTCCTCAAGCCAGCCTGCCCCGGAACCGGAATTATTGCTGGTGGTGGTGTCCGCGCCGTTTGCGAAGCCGTTGGCATCACAGACGTTCTCGGAAAGAGCCTCGGCTCAAACAACCACTCCAACGTTGTAAAGGCTACTCTCAAGGCTCTTTCTCAGCTCCGCACTCGTGAGGAGGTCCTCGCATCCCGCGGTAAAAAGGTGAAGGAGAGTCTCTAACGGAACTCTTCAAACTTCAAATTAAACACTTCAAACTAATCAAACCATGAATTTGCATAATCTCAAACCACGCCCCGGTGCTAAGCACCGGATCAAGCGTCTTGGCTGTGGCGAAAGCTCCGGTCTCGGTAAGACATCCGGTCGTGGCCACAAGGGTCAAAAGTCCCGCTCAGGCGGTGGCGTTCGCCCAGGCTTCGAAGGTGGTCAGATGCCACTTCACCGTCGTCTCCCCAAGCGTGGATTCAATAACACCCGTTTCCAAGACAAGATCGCTGTCGTCAACGTGTCCTCTCTCGAAGAGCGCTTTGAAGATGGTGCTACTGTCAACGAAGAGTCCCTCCGTTCAGCACGTCTGATCAAAGGAACTTATGACGGTGTTAAGATCCTCGGCAACGGCGACCTTGCCAAAAAACTCACCGTAGAAGGCTGCAAAGTCAGTGCTTCTGCCAAAGAGAAAATCGAGAAGGCCGGCGGTTCCGTTGCTTAAGTTTCTAGCTTGAGTAACACTAGCCCCTTCAAAGATTAAATAATCTTCAATTTTGGAGGGGAAGTGCTTGCGCGCTTCCTCTCCATGCGTATAACCCCTGCGTCCCGCTCTAGCCAATTGGCGATGGTGGGTAGCACCCCGTCAGGAAACTGGCACCAGATAACTTTTTAACTGATAACTAATAATCAATGATCTCCGCATTTGCGAGCACTTGGAAGGTCCCGGAACTCCGGGAGCGTATTCTCTTCACCTTGGCGATGGTTGTCATCGTCCGTCTTGGCGTTCACGTTACCCTTCCGGGTGTGGATGCTACGGCTATTGACCGTTTCTTGGAATTCCAACAGAGCAGAGGATCTGACAGCAGCCCTGGTGCTGGTGTTGGCGTGATGCTGAGTATGTTCTCAGGTGGTGGCCTTACTAAGTTAGGTCTATTTGCCTTGGGTATCATGCCTTACATTTCGGCATCGATTTTAATGCAGCTGATGACAGCCGTTGTGCCTAAGCTTTCCAAGCTTTCCCGCGAGGATGGTGGCCGCCAGAAGATCACACAATACACACGTGTTGCTACCATTATCATTGCCTTAGTGCAGGGCTACTTACTTGCATCGAACTTGAATAACCCAAGCGTTATTCCAGGATTGACGGATTTTGATGCCACTAAGTTTGGCCGCCTCGTCCCGTCCCACGGTCCTATGTTTATCTTCATGACTGTGCTTACCATCGTCACAGGCACCTTGTTGCTGATGTGGATTGGTGACCAGATCACGGATCGAGGTATTGGAAATGGTGTTTCTCTCATCATTACCGTTAACATCATCTCAGCCCTCCCCGGCTCCTTGGTGGAGACTTGGGACACACTCATCAGTGGTGGAAAAGGTGGAGTTGGCTCAGCCGTCTTCCTCGTTTTCCTCGTAGCATTCCTGCTCTTTGTCATCGCCGCTACTATCTCGATCACTCAAGCTCAGCGCCGCATCGCGATTCAGTATGCTAAGCGCGTTATGGGCCGTAAGCAACTTGGTGGCCAAACTCAGTATCTCCCTCTCAAGGTGAACTATGCCAACGTGATGCCGATCATTTTCGCCACTGCGATTCTTTCACTGCCGCCGTTCATTCTCGCTCAGGTGGCAAAGAATGCCGAGTGGGCTGCTGATGTGCAGCGCTGGTTTGTCCCTAACAACTGGGTTTACTATCTCATTGCTGGTCTGATGATCTTCTTCTTCTCATACTTCTGGGTGGCAACTATGTTCCAGCCTAGCGAGATTGCGGAAAACTTGAAGCGCAGTGGTGGATATGTGCCTGGTGTGCGTCCTGGAAAACCCACGGCAGATTTCTTGGATTACACGATGACTCGCCTCACCTTTGCGGGTGCCATTTTCCTCGCGATTCTGTTTTTCCTACCATTCATTGTGCAGAAAATGCCAATAGGAATCATTGGCAAAGAACTACCGCCCATGGTGACTACCTTCTTTGGGGGAACCAGCTTGCTGATTATCGTTGGTGTGCTCTTGGACTTCATGCGCCAAGTTGAGACGCACCTTCTCCAGCGGAACTATGATGGTTTCCTCCGCAAAGGAAAAATCAAAGGCCGCTATGATAAACTCCAGAACACAGGTGAGCGTGTATCAAGTAACACACTGCTTTACCTACTGATCTTTGCCGCCATTCTCATCGTGGTGGGAGCTTCTGTTTGGATCTATAAAGGCTGGTAATCCGCACCACATAGGAGTCTCTTTCATAGGAGCCGTTGTCCTAGAAACTTTTTACCGCAGCCCTAGCAGCCATCGTGTTGTTAGGGCTGCGTCTTTTAATACACGTAGCAGGGGAGAGGTGCCAAACCTGCGTGCGCTGGTGCGGAGTGGACCGTCTAGTATTTCCCAGTCGCTCAGCTGCTTTGCCCGCACAGCCAAGTCCAAATCCTCAAATGCTTCCATTAGCTGATAGCCACCGAGCTGGTTGAATAATGTTCTAGAAATGAATATGCCTTGATCCCCATAAACCCAAAATAGCTTTTTAGCCCGCCAGCCTGCTAGCGAAGATGTCAATGTGAGCAATCGATTTTCTGTGATGAATTCACGCCTGAAGCAGCCAAGACGCACGCCATTTTTGATAGAGTCAATTAGGGAGAGGTAGGCTGCGGCTGGTAGATGTGCATCCGCATGAAGAAATAGCAAGGTGGTGCCTTTGGCTATTCCAGCGGCGGCATTCATTTGCCTAGCTCTTCCTTTACTGCACGAAATGTAAACCGCATCACGCTTCTTCGCTAAGTCCAGTGTTTGAGAATCCTCGCTAGCATCGGCAACAATGACTTCAATATCCGCACGCGATGGGATTGATGCCAAGCAATTATCCAGTGCCAAGTGGTCGTTGTAAACAGGGATGATGACGCTAACAATCGCGACAGTGGCTGTGGAATCCGAGTGTTGTGACATTTTTTGTTAATTTATCGAATGATTCCGTTGCTTGAACGTCTTATTATGCGTATGATGGGGCGTGCGGGGCAAGACGATTCTTGGTTTCTAACAGATTCGAGCTTTTCTTACATTGCCTAGCACTCCACCCTTAGCATAAATTTTCACCGAACCCCCGTGTCCAGCCGTGCCTAATAAACCAGCAGAAGCCTACCGCGTGATGCTTCTCCTCGCGTCCGCCATCTTGGTGATCGCTGGGTTGAAGCAGGCTGCCGTTTTTTGCATTCCGGTGATTTTGGCCTTTTTTATAGCGGCGGTTAGCTTTCCCATCACCAATTGGTTGCGCGAACATAAGATTCCACGGTTTCTTGCTGTGATTACAACGGTGCTTGTGGTGTTTGCCTTCCTCTCAGGCATTATTACCGTAGGTTATATTCTGGTGAATGATCTCCTGCAAGGCGGCAAGCTAGAGCTCTACGGTAAGAAACTTTACGATGTAGCAGTCAACGCAGGAACGCAGCTAGAAGCATGGGGCGTGGAAGGTGCTGAGGAGGAGGTGAAGAAAAACCTCACCGTCGGAAAAATCCAAGAGTGGTTCCAAGATAACGTAACATCTCTTCTCGGTGGTGTGTTAGATACTCTGAAAAGCTCCTTCATCGTGCTTATTCTTCTTGTTTTCATGCTCAGTGAAGCACGGGTCTTTAGTAGGAGGTTTGAGTCAATCGTGGAGGCTCAAGGGCCAAACCTTCAGCGCATGCTGAGTGCCACACGTGACATCCAGAAATACCTCGGTATCAAAACCATGATCAGCATCGCCACTGGTGGCCTTGCAGGATTACTCTGCTGGGCAGCGAACCTTGAGTTCCCTTTGCTGTGGGGAATCTTGGCGTTTGCTCTGAACTACATACCAGCTGTCGGCTCGATCATTGCTGGCATTCCGCCTATCATTCTGGCGCTGTTGTTGCACGATGTGCGCCAAGCCATCGTTGTCGCAGGCGGATACCTACTGATTAACGGTTTCCTTGGAAACTTCTTGGAGCCTGCATTGTTAGGGCGCCGATTTGGCCTTTCCACGGTGGTAGTGGTTATTTCTGTTCTCTTTTGGGGTTACCTCTGGGGCCCAGTGGGGATGTTGCTCGCTGTTCCTCTAACCATGATGGTGAAAGTAGCCCTCGATAATAGCGCGGAGCTCCGCTGGCTTGGCGTCGCCATGAGCCAAGGGAAAAATCACAACCACGAGCAAGAACGCCGGATCATTAAAGAATCGGCAAAAGCCAAAAAGAAAAAGGAACAAGAAGCAGAAGACGCTGAGAAAAATGAACAGTCTGATTCTCCTGACACTTCCAAACCGGTAGTGGTCGCTGGCGATTCCTAAGCCATGTGAAGTGATTTGTCCACAGAGTCTAACTTTCTTCTGAAACCACAAGTTTCTCCAGTGCGGACTCCAAATGAGCTAAGCACTTCTCTGCAAACTCTTGGGTGGAAACAGGCTCACCACATTCGCTTTCAACGGATGTCATGCTCACTCCATCAATGCCGCAGGGGGTGATGGATAGAAACCCTGGAAGGCTTTGCTTGGTGACGTTGATGGCAAAGCCATGCATCGAGATCCATTTTCTAACACCCACGCCGATCGATGCTAGCTTTCGGTTCTCTACCCACACGCCTGTCAGCCCATCTCTCCGGCCAGCAGCTACGCCAAACTCTGCACACGTTAGAATGAGAGCTTCTTCTAAGGCGCGAATGTATGCATGTAAATCTTTCCCTAACAGACGGAGATTGACAATCGGGTATCCAGTAAGCTGCCCAGGGCCGTGGTAAGTCGCTTGACCTCCGCGCCCAATTTCCACCACAGGGTGGGGCAGTAACGCCGCAGCTTCTTCGATGGAGCTTCCTAGCGAGCTTTGATCACGGGTTCTACCAATGGTGTAAACCGGCTCATGCTCAAGCATCAATACCTGATTGGCTAGGGTGGCATTGAGCACCTTCGCTACCAGCTCCTCCTGCATCGCTAGCCCACGGCTATACTCTACATCACTGCCAACCCATTGATAAACTAATTGCACACCCGCTGATTATGCCGAGATCAAGCAGATCACAAGGGTCAAATCCGCTATTTGTTTCAGGTCTGTTAAATAGCTGAGGGCACAATATATGGTGTTGTTTTGCTGAAAAAACACCACATGTGCCGTTTTTTGGCAAATTGTCTTGGAAGGGGACATTCCACACATATCATGCCAGAACCTCTCCAAGCCGCCCCGCCTCCGAATCCCCCTTATCCCTACATCCTGTCTTTTAACTCTTACATAGCTAACAAAATATCATGTATCTCAAAGCACTAGACCTTCACGGCTTCAAATCTTTTGCCGATAAAACTAAATTCGAATTTCACCCAAAAGGTGTCACTGGCATCGTCGGCCCTAACGGCTGTGGCAAATCCAATGTTGTGGATGCCATCCGCTGGGTTCTCGGGGAAACATCAGCTAAAGCACTCCGAGGAGGCGAAATGGCAGATGTTATTTTTAATGGCACGGACAAAAGCGGCACTTCAAAAGCACGCGCCGCTCTCAGCATGGCAGAGGTGACCATGACTCTTGCTGACTGCGAGGAGACACTCAAGGTGGACTACAATGAGGTGGCGATTACGCGCCGTGTTTTCCGCGATGGCAAATCAGAGTATCGCATCAATGGCTCACTCTGCAGACTGCGTGATATCCATGAACTCTTCATGGACACAGGCATCGGCCGCACATCTTACTCCATAATGGAGCAGGGGAAAATCGACATGCTCCTCAGTTCCAAACCCGAAGACCGCCGCACCGTTTTCGAGGAGGCTGCTGGTATCACCAAGTTCAAAAAAGAAAAGCGAGAGGCACTGCGTAAGCTCGAATACACCGAGGCAAACCTCCTCCGTGTTTCCGATGTGCTTGCCGAGCAAGAGCGCCGGATGAATTCCCTCAAGCGCCAAGTCGCTAAAGCCCGCCGTTACCAAGAATTGGCAAAAGATGTGCGCGTGTTAGACACCCACTTGAGCCACCGGAAATACACCGAATACAGCGCCGAACTCAGTGAGCTGGAAAACTCTATCCACTCACTCGAGGTGCGCGAAACCGAGCTGGAAGTAGGCCTTCCTGCTAAGGAGGAAGCCGTCGTCACAGCCCGTGACGCCGCCCAAAGCCTAGAGTCAGAACTCTCAGAAATCAGACAACAGCTCAACCATCATACGAATTCGGCTTCGGCTGCGGAAAGCCGCATCGCTTTTAACAAGGAACGCTGTGCGGAGCTTGAAGGGCGTGTGTCTCAGAACCAAACCGACATCGAGGACGCGCAAACGAAGCTTGAGCAGCAGCAGTTTGACTTCGCTGAGGCGGAGAAACAATTCGAGGAGCTAAGCACCCGTATTGAGTCCCAGCAATCCCAGCTCGCCGAGCACGAAGACCGTGCATCAGCACAGCGCGCTGAGCGTCAGCAAAAGGAGGAAACTCTCCGCAGTCTGCGTTCAGAAGCCAATTCCACACAGTCCGTAATCGCAGCCAGCCAGGCAAAAATCGAAAGCGCGCTTTCTCAGATGGAGAACTCTCGTGACCGTGGCCGGAAGCTAGCCGAGGAAGAAGATCGCCTCCAAGCCGAGCACGAACAAGCGCTGTTAGAACAAGAAGGTTTCTCCTCTGACCTAGACTCCCGCCGAGCGAAACTTTCTGCCCTTGAGGAGGAAAAGGAAACCGCTGAGCGCACCTTCCAGCACTCTCGGGGGGACTTGGATGCTGCCCGTGAAGCCGCCTCCACTAGCCACAAAGAACTTGCCAGAGCGTCATCCCGGCTGGATGTGCTCCGCCAGCTCGTCGATAGTGGAGAAGGTTTCCAGCAAGGCACACAATCCGTGCTCAAAGGGCTAGATGAGCCGGAGTTTTTTAACAACGGCGTACGTGGCGTTCTTGCCGGTCTGATTGAGGTGGAAAAGGATTACACCGTAGCCGTAGAGGCCGCTCTTGGTTCTCACCTTCAGGCGGTTCTTGTTACGGACTCGAACTACGCCACAGCAATCATTGATCGCCTAACCGAAAAGAAACTCGGCGAGGCCGCCATCATCCCAGAGGACTTTGTAGCACCTGATTCTGCTGGCCAGATGATGACCGTGCCAGACGGTGCGGAGACTTGGGCAATGGATCGCGTAAAAGCAGATTCCAAGGTAGCCGCTGTGGTGGAGAGCCTGCTCGCCAAGGTTCTCATCGTTAGCGATCTCTCCACTGCCATGAGCATGCGGAAGGAGCTTCCAGAAACCACCCTCGTCACCCTTCGCGGTGAGGTGCTTTCCATGGATGGAATCATCCGTGGTGGAGTAGCCAGTGGGGATCAAAACTCTGTGCTTGATCGCCAAAACGAGGTGCGCTCTCTGGAGACCGAGGTCGCCGAGCTGGAAACAGCCGATGAGGAAGCGCGGAATCACCTTGCCGAGCTAGAAGCCCGCGTCAGCGAGCAGCGTGAAGCTGCAGAAGCCGCACGCGAGCGCCTCCAGAAAGCCCGCGTTGAGGAGTCCACACTACAAGGCCAGCTCACCCTGGCAAACCGTGAGGTTGAGTCACTCGACAGTAAGATTGCGAGTGTGCAGTGGGAGAGAAACGATATCCGTGAGCGCGAGGAAAATGCCCTCAATGGCCGTGAGGAAATCGAGCATGATCTCACTTCCGCCCGAGCTCGTCTTGAGCAGTTAGATGCAGATCAAGTTAAACTCTCCGGGGAGTTAGAAGAGGCTAGCCGCCGTGAAAACGAGGCGGTGTCACAGCTTCAAGAGTTCCGCACTCGCCTCGCCGTTGAGCGCCAAGCCCTAGAGGCTGCCGAGCAACAACGCTCACCGATGGCGGCACGCCTAGAAGAGCTTCGCCAGCTAAGCGCACGCCGTGATGAGGAGATCGCCTCCTTCAAGGAGCGCATGGAGACCTCCAGTAAAGAGAATGCAGAGCTGGTAGAAACCATCGAGACACACACAGCGGAAGCCCGTGATCTCGAAGAATTGTTAGAGTCCACCGCTGCCAGCCGAGGTGAGCTGCACCAAGCGATTGAGGTTTCCGAGAAGGAGCTTTCAGAACTTCGCCGTGAGTGCACTAAGATCACTGAGCAAAAAGGTAAAGAAGAAGTAGCTGCCACGAAGATCGGGCTGCGGTTAGAAAACTTGAATGAGATGGTCATGGAGCGCCACCAGATCGAGCTGGATTCCTTCCGCCCAGATTCCCACGCTCTGCTTGCTTGCCTCCAAGAGCGCGCTAAGTCCTATGAACGCCAGCAGAAACGCCGTGCGGAAAACGAAGGCCGTGAGGTTGAGTCCGTGCTGCCAGCCAATGGAGAACTCCCCGGCGAAAGCGGTCCAGATTGGGACCTCTGCGAGAGCATCGTGATAGATCTCAAACGTAAAGTGGACTCCATGGGCCCCGTCAACGTGGATGCCATCGAGGAGTTCGAGGAGCTTGAAGACTTACACAATAACCTCCGCAATCAGCATGATGATCTGGTCAATTCCAAGACTGAGCTGGTAGAGGTGATCGAACGCATCAACATCGAAACCAAGAAGCGATTCACTGAAACCTTCACGCAAGTTGCTAAGAACTTCAAAGGCATGTTCAAGGTGCTCTTCGGTGAGAAAGCCCAAGCCAACCTCATCCTAGTGGATGAGGATGATCCACTTGAGTGCGGTATCGATATCATCGCCAAGCCCCCGGGCAAGAAGCTGCAATCCATCAGCCTCCTCTCCGGTGGTGAGCGCTCAATGACCGCCGTCGCACTGCTCTTCTCCATCTACCAAATCAAGCCAAGCCCATTCTGTGTCCTTGATGAGCTGGATGCGCCATTGGATGAAGCTAATATTAATCGCTTCCTCAAGGTGCTTGATAAGTTCATCGATAACTCCCAGTTCATCATCGTGACCCACAGTAAACGCACCATGGCGCGAGCCGATGTGATGTATGGTGTCACCATGGAGGACTTCGGTGTTTCCAAGCCAGTTGGAATGCGCCTAACAACAGAGGAGGAAGCCAGCAAGAAAGGCGACGGAGAAGCAAAAACCGCCGCCCAAAAAGCAGCTCTCGAACTAGATGCTTAATTGCACCACACTGCCGCTCATTAGCAAATGTCTGGAACTCCTGTGCTAAAATAAACGGGTATCTCCATTGATCGACAACGATGGCATCGTCTGGATGATCGCTCGGTTGGTAGGGATATCCGCCACGGAGCCGGCTAGAACACTCGACTGATAAATCGCAAGCAGGAGAATTGATTTCTGGAGGCTATTCACAGCTTTAGGGCTGAGGGTGACTGGTGTTTTTAAGTCTCTGTAACTCCTTGCTGCTGGAATGATTTTCCATTACTCGTTGCTAATTTTCCACTCTCTAACAAACTCAATAAGCTCTGGCATATAGGCGAGGAAGATTTGCTCAAACTCATCGTGATGTTGATGGAAGTCTTCCACGCTCTGGGCGATTGGGGCGACGCGTGGTGTGCGCTGTGAAACACGGCGCAACGTCAAGGCGATACCTTCCTTGTGGCTGTAATTAGTGAGCCAATCTTGCATTTTCATAGTTGGAAATGCCTTGGCTAATCGTCCAGCGCGCCACTCGGGGTGCTTATCCAAAGCGCGATAGACCTCCTGGCAGAACTCCGCTAAAGGTTGACGGCAGTAAGTTTTCCAATGCTGGCAAAGGTAGTAATCAAAAAGGATATCCACGATGACACCAGCAAACCGCCTGCGCTCTGGAGCGAGGAGAAGTTTGGCATCTTTGAATAATGCATGAGAGTCTGTGAAGCGGTCCACAGCACGGTGCATTTTGATGCCTCGCACCACTTCGGTGGGGTACGTTTCTGCCAATTGGCTTATCGATCCACGGACAAAATCACCTAACAAATTACCAATACGGGATGCATCCGTGTCATCAGCAAGTAAGAGGTGAGCGAGGTAATTCATGCAACACTCAGACTCTAGCAATCCTGAGAGAGATCGCCACAGGAAACTCTCGCTTTTTTAGAGGTTCCCTTATTTGGGTAAAGCTACCAAATGCTAGGTGTGGAATGCAGAATGCTCTGCTCTTCCAGCTCCATCTCAGGGGTGGGCATGCTCAGGCAGACGTATTGATCGGGCTTTTTCCAGATACAAGTATTCCCTTGAAGCTCAAAAGTGACGCCTGGGCGGTAAACGATTTTTGCCAAGTCCTCTGGGCTAATATCCATCTGCCTGTCACCAGTGGCATGGGAGATTTCTATCCGGAACGTGCTGTTCGTATCAGCAGGGAACTTTTCGGTCTGCGTGGATGATTGGCTGGGTGGGGAAGGCTGGAAGTGAGCGAAGCATGAGAGACCAATAAGAATGCAAGACGCGCCCACGGTGAGTTTCTTGCGCTCCTTACGGCGCTGCTTCTGCTCGCGCACAGCCTGCAGCGTGTGATCGAGTGTTTCTTCAGGAGTGATCATAGGTTTGTAAGTGGTTAGATAAAGCTACGGTTGAATAGTGAGCTGGCTGCGGAGCTGCTTGCGGAGACGGGCCAGCTTGCTTTCGATGGCTTTAGGCGTGGCGTTGGCTTCTTGGGCTAGTTCTCTGGTCGTCCAACCTTCGATGTACTTGCGCTGCAGTAAACGAGAATCGGATTGAGGGAGATCTAGTAGCACATCATCGATGTCGTGCTCGTTAGATGGAGCAGCAGGCTCGGCGGTTGTTTGCTGCCAGTGCTGGAATTTTTCCATCAGTAAGGAGCGGCGTTTTACCTGGCGCGCGTGATCGATGATGACGCAGCGCATCAAGCAAAGTAGCCAATTGCGCAGTTGGGCTTCATCCGCAAATGCTTTGATATGGCGCACTGCACGCAGATAGGTGAGCTGGACAATCTCCGAGGCATCCAGAGTAGGTGTGGCACGGTGGGTGGCCGCGCTGATAAGCCAGCTGTATTGTGCGTTGTGAAACTCCCTCCACGCGGCCTCATCACCAGATTTCATGGCGGCCGTCATCTGTGCGCAAGTCATCGAGAGCGATGGCTCTTTCTGGCTTGTTGGTGAGTGTAGCGGCTTATTCACGGAGTAATCAAATCTGACTTACTTCTTGGCAATGTCCTTATTGATAATATCCAAGAGTTTTGGGGTAATGTCCACCACATCTTTGCAGTAGAGGAGGAGGGGCACCTGGTTGGCTGTTAGACCAGATTTATCAAAAACGTAATCGTAGTTTTCCGTTTTGGCATACTCAATGATATGCTTTCTAATCTCTTCCAAAATACCCTGCATGGATGCCTGCTTTTTTAATTCAAGCGCTCGATTCCGCCTGCCAATGAATTCCTGCCTCTCGCGGTTCATTGCTCTAGCTTCGTCTATTTTTGCTCGGAACTTTTGAGACTTCTCACGCTTGGTGCTGGCGGCGAGCAGAGGATCTTCGATTTTGAGTTTTAGCTTTTTTATTTCAGCCTCAAGAGTGCGTATAGCCTCTAGGCGGAGGTTGTTTTCCTTTTGCACCTTAGCAAAGTCTTCGCTGAATGCTTGCTGTTGTTTTTCTGTTTTGTGGTAGTTCTTAAACAACAGCGTGATGTCTGCGGTGCCAATCTTTAGTAACGTACCAGCTGCATGAACGGTCAGCGAGGAAACAAGGAAAACGGTGGCGATGAGGGCGCGGGAGGGGAGGAAGCGGGTAGTCATAGTTGATAAGTGGTTTCATCAAGACAAACGATCCTGCACGGTAAAATCCCTCACAGAGGGAAGATTTTTTTCTATCTCCACTAGATAGACATGACTGAGTTTTTTCCATCTTCGTGAGCGGACTGCCTTGATCTGTGGAAACCTGAGTCATCTGTGTTTGAAGCATTTTTCTAACACAGATGAGCACAAATCTCGAAGTACGTGTTGCAAAATCTGGAAAGCCACCAATAACCCACCCCCACTGTTCAAGGAGTCAAGGAACTCAAGGAGCACGGGCTTGTAGCCCGTTATCTGCCTATCGAGCAAAGCCCTAAGCCTCCCAACCAAAGGAGCAAAACCCCAAGTAGATTCGCAAAATTCGCGGCCAAGTGCTGCAGGTCTGATCCCAAGCCCAATGCTCCATTGACCAATGCACCAATCAACGGGCGCAGCCCAAACCCCTGCCCCTTATAAGTTATCAAGCGGGGTCTTCACTCCGCAGCCGCTTGCGCCCATCGCGACATGTGTGTAGATCTCCGTAGTTAAAAACATCACCATGCCCAAGCAGCTCTTGTATCGTGCGTAAGTCCACAATCCAGCTTATTCAAAGAGCATCAATATCAATTTAATCTAA
>JBMYYO010000085.1:0-13807 GCA_049609505.1 Akkermansiaceae bacterium
ATTCATAAGCCTTAGGTCCGGAGTTCAAATCTCCGTCCTGCTACCAGTTTTTCCCTCATCTTATACGATAGGTCATGATAGTCATCATAGTGATGGTAGAGGATGAGGCATTAGAGTATAGGTTTCCTGATCCACGATGAAAAAACCTCCCCCAGGAACAGCCGAGCGCATCGCCAAGATGACATTTGCGTCCATCTACCCTCTTTACCTTGATAAAATCGAAAAGAAGGGTCGCTCTGAAAAGGAGCTTCAAGAAGTGATCGAATGGCTGACTGGATATGGCAGTAAAAAACAGATGGTTCTCATCGAAGAGGAAATGACCTTTGGCGAGTTTTTCGAGAAAGCGAAACTCAACCCCAACGCCGAACTGATCAAAGGGGTGATCTGCGGATATCGCATTGAAGAAATCGAAGATTCGCTGATCCGCCAAGTAAGGTATCTCGACAAACTCGTAGATGAGCTAGCCAAAGGTCGAAAGATGGAAAAGATCCTTCGCGGAGAGGGATGATGGTATCAGCAGCTCTCAGTAACTCATTTTTGATAAATGCGCTGAGAACTGAAAATTTTTCATCGAACCTGCCGCCAAGCAGGTCTTTCGTGATGCCTTAAAAAATTCTTTTTCTTGTGTAACCTATTCTCTTGGCACAGTGTATTCCTGATGAGTGGCTACAGGAAATGTCACCCAATGTCTCGACCGCTGATTTTTTACATTTTTACATTGGGCAATTATCACAGCCCATCATCACCAACATAACGCATTAAAAAATAACGTAATAAAAAACTATGAAAGCTCCTCTATTTCTCACTTTATTTACCTTGTCGGCTGCAACTTCTGCTTCCAATGCCGCCGTGCTTCAGACTATCGCTGGACCAGATACCGCAACTGGAGGAGGTGTGGGAAACGTGATTGTCGATACTAGTTCGGATACTGGTGATTGGATAGATACCCTCAATGCTGGTTCCACTGTTTTTGTTGGTTTTGATTGGACTATTACTAATAATGCTGGCGAGACTGGCGCAGGTGGATTCTTTGGCGGACTAGGTGTTTACAATGGAGCCGGAGAGCGACTGCTCATCGGCAACGGCTGGCCTCAGTTGACATACAGTGGTGGTGCCTCTGGAACGATTGAGGATACTGGTATTGCCTATACGTTAAACACTACAGTGCGTATTGTTGCTGAACTCACAACTACCAACGATGGTTCGGGGAACGATACGTGGCGCATGTGGGTTGATCCTAGCACCGGAGATCTTGGTTCACCTGATGCTGAGCGCACGGACTGGACGATCGATGATCTTACGCAGCTTACTCACCGGGCAGGGAACTCGCCCGCTTCCACAACCATGAGCAACGTGGTAATTGCGGATGATTTTTCTTCTGCTGTAAGCGTGCCAGAGCCTTCGTCCGCAGCCTTAGTAGGGCTTGGTGGGATGGCTTTCATCCTTCGCCGTCGCAAGTAATTTTTTTGCCAGCACCTAGCCGATGGGGCATGGTGCTGGTTTATTTGGAGATAGGGAACTAGGCTCTCCTGCGCCTCATGATAGGTGTTCCGCGGAGGCTGAGTGATGCTGTGCTAGCTGACTCAGGCACACGTTGGCGGCTCCGATGGTGTCTGTTGCATCCCATAAATCTCCAACTCCAGTAGCTGCAGTTGAGCGTTCTGTTATATCGGTTTCTATTTGCGTTTTGCGCAGCACTATCTAGTTTTGACTGATAGAACCTAACCCAAACAACAACCAATGAGCAAAGACACTGAAACAACGGCTGATATGAGAAACCAACACGGAGCGATTTCTTGGGGTGAACTTATGACCACTGATACTGCTGCTGCGGCTGAATTTTACGGCAAGGTGCTGGGGTGGACATCGGAAACGGCGGATATTGGACATGGAGAATACACTTGTTTTACCAATCGCGAGGGGAAGGCTGTGGCTGGAGCTCTGTTGCCGCCACCGGGTGTTCCAGAGGGCACGCCTCCACACTGGGGGATGTATGTTACTGTTAATGATGTGGATGCCGCCTGCCAGATAGTTACGGAAAATGGAGGCACCGTTCACTGTCCACCAACAGACCTTGCTGGGGTCGGGCGGATTGCTCATTTTGCTGACCCTCAAGGTGCTATGATGGCGGTTATTTGTTACGAACAGCCGATCGAGTAGCAAAGGTGCGAGGTTTCCTCTCGTGCAGTGTCGTTTTAAGAGCGGCTCTGAATAAAACTCTCCGTCTGGCATTTTGGTGATAATTAACATCCCAAAAGTTTTCGTCGTTGATGTGGGTGGCCTTTTGGGCGTGATTTTGGGTGTAAAATCGTTAAAGTGGGGGCGAGTAGTAAATTTCTCGAAAAAAAATTCAAATACGGCTTGCCAGACCTCGTTTGATTTGTATATTCGCCGCCCCCCGATCCAGCTCACGGGGTAAAACATGGGCTGAATCATACAAAATCAAAGCTGCAGGACAGCAGTTAAACTATCGGGTAGCTCCGGATAAGAGGCGGTTTTCGAGGTCACTTAATATACCTCGTGCCTCTTGGGCGCACCTCGGTGGTTTTTCTAGTTATACCACCAGTTTTGAATCTTCAGCCACAGCATGACAGCCATCTGCTAGTCATTTCTTCATTCTTCCAATTATTCAATCATCCATTCCTAATATGCCTACTATTAACCAGCTCGTCCGTAAGGGCCGTAAAACCCCTGTGACTAAGTCAAAGTCACGTGCGCTTAATAACTGTCCTCAACGCCGTGGCGTTTGTCTTCAGGTGATGACCCGCACACCTAAGAAGCCTAACTCCGCTCTCCGTAAAGTTGCTAAGGTTCGCCTTACCAATGGTCAGGAAGTGATCGCCTACATCGGTGGTGAAGGTCACAACCTCCAAGAGCACTCCATCGTGCTAGTGCGTGGTGGTCGAGTAAAAGACCTTCCAGGTGTTCGTTATCACATCGTTCGTGGTGCTCTTGATACCCTCGGTGTTGATAAGCGTGCCCAGTCCCGCTCCAAGTATGGAACTAAGCGTCCTAAGAAGTAGCATTTCTCCATTCATTCATTTCTTCAACCATTCACTAAAATAATACCATGGCTCGCCGCAAAAGAGTTTACAATCGTCCCGAAACAAGGGATCCCCGTTACGATAGCCCCGTCGTTGGAAAGCTGATCAGCAAGGTCATGCGCGATGGCAAACGTTCCGTTTCCGAGCGCATCGTTTACGCTGCTATTGATAAAGCAAACGATGGCACTGATACTGTTGATCCTCTTGAGGTCATCACTCGCGCTCTCGAGAACGCAAAACCTCGCGTAGAGGTGAAGTCACGCCGCGTTGGTGGTGCTACTTACCAGGTTCCACTTGAGGTGGATGCTGGCCGTTCCGAGTCCCTCGCTATGCGTTGGCTGGTTACTTTTGCTCGTAGCAAAAAGGGCACACCTATGCACGTTGCTCTTGCAAACGAGATCAAAGATGCCGCCAACAATCAAGGCAATGCCGTTCGCAAACGCGACGACATGCACAAGATGGCTCAGGCAAACCGCGCATTCGCACACTTCCGCTGGTAATTTCTAAACCTCCAGCGGTTTTTTATTTTTCAAAATCAACCCACTCGCTCACGTCATGTCCGCCAGTCCTAATCATCCTAACCGCCCATACCCTCTGGAGCGGACGAGGAATATTGGGATTGCTGCGCACATTGATGCCGGCAAGACCACCCTCACTGAGCGGATTCTGTTCTACACAGGCATGATCCACCGCATCGGTGAGGTGCATGATGGTGCTACTGTCACCGATCACATGGAGCAGGAGCGCGAGCGGGGGATTACTATCACTTCCGCCGCCGTCACCTGCGAGTGGGTTCAGCACCCCAACGATGGTGTTTGCAAGCTTTTCCAAGAAGAGAAGCAGCGTATCAACATCATTGACACTCCAGGTCACGTGGATTTCACCGCCGAGGTTGAGCGCTCATTGCGGGTGCTTGATGGTGCGATTGTTGTCTTCTGCGGGGTTGCCGGCGTGCAGCCGCAGACGGAAACGGTCTGGCGCCAGGCGGATAAATACGGCGTGCCGAGGATTGTCTTTGTTAATAAGATGGACCGCACCGGTGCTAACTTTGAAAACGTCTTCCAAGACGTGAAGGAGAAGTTTGGTGTGCAGGCCGTGCGTATTCTGATCCCAATCGGCTCTGAGGAAAGCCTCTCTGGCCAAATCGACGTGGTAAACATGAAAGCCGTCATCTACCAAGACGACGATGCCATGGGCTCCACCTTCGAGGTGCAGGATCTAGCTGGGGATCAAATAGCAGAAGCCGAGGCTGCTCGTGAAGAGCTCATCTCCATCCTCTGTGACTGTGATGAAGAACTCGGTGAGAAGTTTCTCATGGAGGAAGAAATCACTGCTGAAGATATTAAAAACGCGCTCCGTCGTGCTACTATTTCAAACCAAGTGGTGCCTGTAGCTGGAGGCTCTGCCTTTAAGAATAAAGGGGTTCAGTTCCTCGTCGATGCCGTGGTGGATTATCTGCCAAGCCCGCTCGATATCCCAGCTGCCATTGGTCAAGAGGCTGATGATGAGGAGGTAGAAGTTGCCGCTGAAACAAATGACAACGCCAGCTTCTGCTCCCTCGCTTTCAAACTCTGGGCTGATAAGTTCGTTGGAAAGCTTGTGTTCTTCCGCGTTTACTCTGGCACAGTTTCCAAGGGCGACATGGTCTATAATCCACGCACCCGCAAGAAGGAGCGCATTGGTCGTTTGATCAAGATGCACGCCGATAAGCACGAAGATATTGAAACCTGCTACGCTGGCGACATTGCTGCCATCGTGGGACTGAAAAACGTGCAAACAGGTGACACTCTCTGCGAGCAGAAGTTCGATATCATGCTCGAGCCACCACTCTTCCCTGAGCCAGTCATCGCCATGGCCGTAGAGCCCAAAACCGTGGTTGATCAGGAAAAAATGTCCATCGCCCTAGCGCGCCTCTCCGAGGAGGATCCAACGTTTGTCGTAAAGACTGACGAGGACACTGGGCAGACCATTATTTCCGGCATGGGCGAGCTTCACCTTGAGGTCATTGTTGATCGCATGAAGCGTGAATTCAAGGTAGAGTGCGGCGTAGGTAAGCCACAGATCGCCTACCGCGAAACCATCACCCAGGCAGCTAAGGGCGAGGGTAAACTCGTCAAGCAATCCGGTGGCAAAGGTCAATATGGCCATGTTGTGCTCGATATCGCGCCGGGTGAAAAGGGTAAGGGTCTCACCACTGAAAATAAAGTGGTCGGCGGCGCAATCCCCAAAGAGTTTATCAATGCTGTCTTCGCTGGTATCCGCACCTCCATGACCAACGGAGTCATCGCTGGATACCCTGTCGTTGATGTGCACGTCAATGTGACCGACGGCTCATCCCACGATGTTGATTCTAACGAAAACGCATTCAAAATGGCCGCTATTCTCGGCATGAGAGATGCATTCCAGAACGCTGGTCCCGTGCTTCTTGAGCCGATCATGGATGTGGAGGTCACCACCCCTGAAGAGCATCAAGGAGACATCATGGGAGATCTCAACCGCCGCCGCGGCCAGATTCAAGAGATCGAAAACAAACCCACCCACGCTGTGCTGAAAGCCCACGTTCCTCTTGCGGAAATGTTTGGCTACTCCACCGCCGTGCGCACCCTTTCCAGTGGTCGTGCAGACTACACCATGAAACCATCATCTTTCGAGCAGGTTCCGCAAAACATCGTGGACGAGCTCACCAATGACTACGCTTATGCAAGCTAGGTGAACCGCCTTTCCAATTTCTATTACAATCTAATAAACCAAACAACCATCTAACCAACATCCGTCATGCAACAGCAGAAAATCAGAATTCGCCTCCGCGCCTATGACCACCGTGCCATCGATAAGTCCGCTTTGGAAATCGTGGAAACAGCCAAGCGCACCGGAGCAAAAGTAGCTGGCCCCGTGCCGCTTCCTACCCGCATCGAGAAGTTCAGCGTGAACCGCTCTGTAAACCAAAACAAAAAGTCTGCCGAGCAGTTCGAGATCCGCACCCACAAGCGCATGCTTGACATCGTGGACCCAACAGCCCGCACCGTTGACGAGCTCAAGAAGCTCAACCTCCCAGCTGGTGTTGACATCGCAATCCGTATCTGAGCCGACACCCCACGCTCACCGGATAATTACCAATCACAAATCATAAATCACTAATCCCACACTACCATGGCACTAGGACTACTAGGAAAAAAAGTCGGCATGACTCGCGTCTTTGATGCAGAGGCTGGCACATCCATCCCCGTTACCGTCATCGACGTCGCTGGCAATGAGTTTCTTCAGGTCAAAACTACTGAGACCGATGGCTACTCTGCTGTTCAGGTCGGTTTCGACGATCAGAAAGAATTCCGCCTCAGCCTCCCACAACGCGGACATTTCAATAAGAGCAATACCTCTCCTAAGAAACTCGTTAAAGAGTTCCGCTTCGAGAGTGATGCCGATATCCCAAACACAGAAGAAGCACACCCAGGCGCAGAGCTTTTCGAGGCTGGCCAGTGGGTTGATGCACTTGGTGTCACTAAGGGTAAAGGTTTCCAAGGTGTTGTTAAGCGTTACAACTTTGCAGGTCAGCCAGACTCTCACGGTCACATGATGCACCGCCGCCCTGGTGGTGTTGGTGCCGGAACATGGCCAGGCCGTATTTGGAAAAACAAGAAGATGCCCGGTCGTCACGGTGTTTATAACCGCACCGTTCAGAACCTCAAGATCGTGCAAGTTCGCCCAGAAGATAATGTGATCCTCGTCTCAGGTGCCGTCCCCGGCCACAAAGGCGCATACGTCACCATCCGCCCCGCAATCAAAAAAACAGCTAAGTAGTCTCTAACTACTACCTACTAACTTCTAACTACTTAGAAACATGTCTAAAACACTCTCAATTGCAGATGCCAAGGCCGCTAACATCCAAGTGATCGAAGGTCACAAAGGTGATCAAGCCGTCCATGATCTCATCACCGCCTACCGTGCAAACCGCCGTAGTGGCACCGCTTGCACCAAGACACGTGGTGAAGTCAAAGGCTCCAACAAGAAACTCTGGAAGCAAAAAGGCACAGGCCGCGCCCGTGCTGGCACCACCAAAAACCCCGTTTGGCGTGGTGGTGGTATCGTTTTCGGCCCACGTCCTCGCGATTACTCCAAGACAGTCAACAAGGGCACTCGTAAGCTCGCACTGCGCAAAGTTCTTGGCGACCTCATCGCCGCAGAGAACGTGATCTCCGTCCCCAGCTTCAGCATCGCCGATGGCAAAACAAAATCATTTGTTGCCGAGGTGAAAGGCCTCACCGAAGCACGCAACGTGCTCGTTGTTGCTGAGAAGTTCGAGGAGAACACCTACCTTGCTGGCCGTAACGTCCAAAGCGTGCAGCTCATCACCGCTTCAGAAATGAACATTGAGCAGCTCCTCTACGCAGACACCATCATCATCGTCGAGGACTCCTACGAGACCCTCGCACGCCGCACCGCCTAATTTTCACTCTCTCAACCATTTTCAAACCATGAAAGATATCTATCAGGTCATCGACACCGTTATCATCAGCGAAAAGGCTACTCTTCTTCAAGAGGAGAACAACGAATACGTTCTCAAAGTTGACCGCAATGCTAACAAGCTCGAAATCAAACGTGCCGTCGAGCAGCTCTTCGGTAAAAAAGTAGAAGCTGTCCGCACTCTCAACGTGAGTGGCAAAATCAAACGTGAGCGCCGCGCTGATCAAGGCCGCACCGCACACTGGAAAAAAGCCATCGTCCGCCTCAAGGAGGGCGAAACTCTCGATCTCGTCTAATCCACGACCTCATCTCATTTAACAATCCGCTGAAAAACGATAACATCGAACCCAATAGCGAACCATGCCTCTTAAAACATTCAAACCAGTAACTCCTTCTAACCGCTACAAAGAGTGGCCAAGTTACGAGGAAATCACCAAAACTACGCCTGAAAAAAGCCTGACCCGTCCCCTCAAGAAGAGTGGTGGCCGGAACAATCAAGGCCGCATCACTTGCCGCCACAAAGGTGGTGGGCACAAGCGTAAATACCGCCTCGTCGATTTCAATCGCCGCAAAACTGATGTTTCAGCCACCGTGCAGAGCATCGAGTATGACCCGAACCGCACATGCCGCATCGCGCTCATCCAGTATGAAGACGGCGTTAAAAGCTACATCCTCGCCCCAGTTGGCTTAGAGGTCGGTGCCACAGTCGTCTCTGGCGAAAACGTAACACCTCAGCCAGGCAACGCCACCACGCTTGCCAATGTGCCACTCGGAACAGCCATTCACAACATTGAGATGTCACCAGGATCTGGCGGTAAAATCGCCCGTGCTGCTGGTCAGCAAGCTGTCCTCTCTAACCGTGAAGAAGGTGGTCACGCTCTCGTAAAAATGCCATCCGGTGAAATCCGTAAGTTCAACCAGAACTGCTACTGCACCATCGGTCAGGTCGGAAACCGCGATCACATGAACGAGGTTTCCGGAAAAGCAGGCCGCTCACGCTGGAAGGGCATCCGCCCAACTGTCCGCGGTATGTGCATGAACCCCGTCGATCACCCCAACGGTGGTGGTGAGGGTAAGTCCAAGTCCGGTGGTGGTCGCCAGCACCTCAAGTCACCTTGGGGGCACACCAAAGGCCAGAAGACTCGCAAGAAGTACAAACCTTCCAACAAGTTCATCGTCTCCCGCCGCAAGAAGTAAGGGAACCACGAATTACAAATCACTAATTACAAACTATCATGCCACGCTCACTTAAAAAAGGTGCCTTCGTTGACCAAAAACTGCTCGCAAAAATCGATGCAGCTGAGGAAAGCGGAAACAAGAAGCCGATCAAAACCTGGAGCCGTAAATCCGTAATCACTCCTGATTTCGTAGGCCACACCTTCCACGTTCACAACGGAAAGTCATTCGTGACCGTCTTCGTTAACGAGAACATGGTTGGCCACAAACTCGGTGAATTTTCACCAACACGTATCTTCAAAGCACACGGAGGTATCGGCAAGAAGTAATCCAGCCTCACGCCATTTAGCAATTCTCATTCCCCACTCACTATGTTGAAACACGCACACATCACAGCAGCCATCACCGGAGTTTTTCTCCTCGGTGCTGCCGTTCCGTGTGCCGCTCAGCAGGGTGGGGGAGATGCAAAATTACGTCAACTGGAACGCCAGCTCAAAAAACAGCAAGATCAAAACCATTTTCTTGCCCGCGAGCTGGCCGCTGCCAAAAAACGCGAAGCCGGACTGAGAAAAGACCTAGACGATCTAAGGTTGCGCTTCATTGCCATTGGGGAAAATCTCCTAGAAGGCGGTGAAAGTGCTCATCTTGAACACGTTAAGAATGCGGAGGTGCTCGCAAAACGCAATCGCGCTATCGAGACCGCTTCCCACAACATGATGGCAAACTTGCGCGATTACCTGCGCACAACCGTCACTTCTGACCTCGATGCGCGCGCTCGTTTAGAAACTTCTATTAGAGAGCTTGACGTTGCGCTCCGTTTAAGGCAGAACCCGCGCCCGCAGATTGCCTCCGGCAATTTGCAGAACGCAAAAATCAAGAGCATTGACACCCAAAGTGGCCTGCTCGTGATAGATGCAGGCTCAGATCAATCCGTCCGCCAGGGCATGACGTTTACCATCATGCGCGGCAACAGAAAAATAGCAGAGGCCATCTGCGCTGAAGCCCGTAAAGGCTTCAGTGGCCTCCTCCCAACAGCTCTCGAAAATTCCCAAGACCCGGTTCGCGCCGGAGACATTGCCTCCGTCAAAACCACCCAACGATAATCTAATCACTACACCAAGAACTTTAACCGCTTCAACAGCTTGAACCACTAAGACCGATGGAAGTTAAATCCACCTACAAATATGCCCGCATCTCCCCTAAGAAGGCCCGTGACGTCGCTCGCGCCATTCAGGGAATGCCTGTCTCCGATGCCCTCGATGCCCTTGCTTACACACCACGTAAAGCAGCACAGCTGATTGGCAAAACACTCAAAAGTGCCGTTGCTAACGCAGAGAACAATCACGAGCTTGATTCTGAGTCACTCACAGTCAAAGAAGCTACCGTCGGTGATGGTCCTACATTCAAGCGCTTCAAGCCACGTGCCCGCGGTTCCGCAGGTGCTATCCGCAAGCGCACCAGCCACCTCTACATCGTCTTGACTGATGAAGAAGAGATTCCAGAGCCACGTGAGCGTTCATCTAAGCCGAAGAAACGCACTCAGATTTCCAAGAAGAAGTCCACTGCTAAGCCAGCCAAAAAAGAGGAAGCACCTAAAGAAGAGGAAGCGCCCGCCGCTGAAGCCGAGGAAGTAGCTGCAGACGATGCCGCCGAAACCAAAGACGGCGAGTAATTCAACATTCAAAATTCAACATTCAAAATTCTTAAATCATGGGCCAGAAAATCAATCCGATCTCATTCCGTCTCGCCGTCAATAAAGACTGGCGCTCTAAGTGGTATGCCACCGGCAACGACTACGCAGAGAAATTGCACGAGGACCTCAAAATCCGTAAATACATCAAGAAACGCCTGCACATGTCCGGCATTTCCAAGGTGATTATCGAGCGTGCATGGAACAGCATCCGCGTCACACTATCAACAGCTCGTCCTGGCCTTGTAATCGGCCGTAAAGGTTCTGAGATCGAGAAGATGACCAACGATCTCACCAAGATTTGCGGTGGTGCTCCAGTGAAAATTGACATCCTTGAGATCCGCAAACCTGAGCTTGATGCCCAGCTTGTAGCCGAGAACGTCGCCATCCAGCTTGAGCGCCGTATCGCATTCCGCCGCGCGATGAAGCGTTCCATCCAAACCGCCATGGAGTTCGGAGCTAACGGCATCCGTATCCGCTGCGCAGGTCGCCTCGGTGGTGCAGACATCGCTCGCGCTGAATCTTACCGCGAGGGCACAGTGCCTCTTCAAACACTCCGTGTTCCTATCGACTACGGTTTCGCAGAAGCCAGCACCGTTTACGGAATCATCGGCATCAAGTGCTGGATCAATAAGAAAGAAGAAAAACCACAGCAAGGTGGAGGAGGAGGTCAACGCCGTGGAGGTGGTGGCCAACGCCGCGACCGTGGCCCACGTAACGACAACCGCAAGTAATTCACAGCGGACTCTCACCCAATTTAATAAACCATTTAATTAGAAGGAAAATACCATGCCTTTAATGCCCAAAAGAGTAAAGTTCCGCAAGACTCAGCGCGGAAACCGTGGCGGAAACGCCCAACGCGGAAACACTGTCAGCTTCGGTGACTTCGGCCTCCAGTGCCTAGGTCGCGGATGGATGACAAACCGCCAGATTGAAGCCTGCCGTGTTGCTATTAACCGTAACCTCAAGCGTAAAGGAAAAGTCTGGATTCGTGTCTTTCCTCACAAGTCCATCACCGGTCGTCCACCAGAAACTCGTATGGGTAAAGGTAAGGGTGCCGTTGAAGCATGGGTAGCCGTCATCCGCCCTGGCACAATGCTTTTTGAAGTAGCTGGTGTTTCTGAGTCTGCTGCTAAAGAGGCACTCCGCCTAGCATCCTACAAGCTCGGCGTCCCTACACGCTTCGTCGTCCGTGGCAACCACGGCTAAACAACATCATGTCCGGGTGGCTCCAGCCACCGCTGACCACCCATTCACTGATAACAATTAACCGATAACTAATCACCATGCCTCAGCCAAAAGCCAAGGAAATCCGTGAGCTCTCCACCGAGGAGCTTTCAGCCCGTCTGCGTGACCTCAAACAAGAAGCTCTTAACCTGCGTCTTCAGCAGGCAACCGGGCAGCTTGAGAACAGCGCTCGTCTTAAACTCGTCCGCAAGGAAATCGCCCGTGTGCAGACCGTCGCCAGCGAGCGTCGTCTTCAGCAGGACTAATCACTACCAATTCTAACTATCTCTAACCATGAGCGAATCTAACACCAAATCACAAGGACTGCGCAAGACCCGCGTCGGTATCGTTGTCTCCACATCCATGGATAAAACCATCGTTGTTGAGTACACTAACCGCGTTCCTCACCCACGCTTTAAGAAAATCATTAAGCGTTCCAAGAAATTCTACGCACACGATGAAAATGGCGAGGCCGCAGTAGGTGACAAAGTCAGCATTATCGAGACCAAGCCAATTTCTAAGAAGAAGTGCTGGAAACTCCAAGAGGTCCTCAGCCACTAATCTTTGCCGCCATCATCGGCGTAGCCCGATGCAGGTAATCACTAATTACAAATCACTAATCACAAATTCTACTGCCATGATCCAGATGGAATCCAAAGTTCAAATCGCCGACAACACTGGCGCTCGCACCGCCAAGATGATTGGCGTCATTGGCAAGCGCACCAAGGTGGCCCGCGTCGGTGATGTCATCACAGCTCACGTCCGTGAGTCTATCCCCACCGCCAGCATCAAAAAAGGCGAAGTGGTGAAGGCCGTTGTCGTGCGCTCCGCATACCCAGTCCGCCGTGCAGATGGCTCCGTCCTCCGCTTCGATAGCAACGCCATCGTTATTATTGATAAAGACGGAAACCCAAAAGGCACCCGCATCTTCGGGCCAGTTGCTCGTGAGCTGCGTGAAAAGCGCTACATGAAAATCGTATCCCTCGCACCTGAGGTTCTCTAATAACTCAACCGATAGAAATTTTTTCCCGATGAAATCAAAAACACACGTCACCGTTGGCGATCAAGTTGAAGTCACTGCTGGTAACCACAAAGGTAAACAAGGCACCGTGCTCTCCGTAAACGCCGCTAAAAACCAAGTCGTGGTTGAGGGCGCACGCGTCATCAAAAAAGCCATCCGCAAATCAGAAGCCAACCCAGACGGTGGCATCATTGAGCAGGACGGCCCCATCGCCATCTCCAACGTCAAAAAGATTTAATTCTTAAACTCCAAAATCCCCCCGTAAACCACCGCCGCCTCAGCGGCGCACTTTACCCTATTTCCGATTCCCTATTAAAAATAACCATCCAGCGCTTAAGCGATTAACTACTAAGCTGACCCGCAACTATGAAACCAACATTACAAACCTACTACCAAGATAAGGTAGTCCCAGCTCTCAAAGAGAAACAGGGATACACTAATCCTCACCAGGTGCCACACCTGGAGAAAATCGTTGTCACCACTCACGTTGGCCGCGCCGCAGACCGCAAACAAGCCGTCGAGGACGCCATCGAAGACATCTGCAAGATCACTGGCCAGAAGCCAAGCATCTCCTACGCCCGCAAATCCGTGGCTAACTTCAAGGTCCGCGAAGGCGAGGCCGTTGGCGCACGCGTTACACTCCGTGGCAACCACATGTGGGAATTCCTTGATCGCTTCATCAACATCACCGCTCCAAACATCCGTGACTTCCGCGGAATCACACCAAAGAGCTTTGATGGCCGTGGCAACTACGCACTCGGCATTAACGATCAGTCAATTTTCCCTGAAATCGAGCTCGATAAGATCAAGCGTCAGCTTGGGTTCGACCTCATTTTTGTCACCTCCGCTCCTACGGACGATGAAGGCCGCGCGCTGCTTAAAGAGCTCGGTATGCCGTTCCGTGAGAACAAGAAATCCGGCGATGAAGCTGCCGCGTAACTTGCCATCCAATTAGAAACCTTTATTCAAAACCAATAACCATTTTCAAGCACTATGGCAGTTATAAGTGACCCAATTTCAGACTTTCTCATCCGCCTCAAAAACGCATCTCGCGCAGGCAATGAGACATTTCTCGCTCCTCATTCCAAGATGAAGGAAGCCATCGCTAAGATTCTTCAAGACGAAGGCTACATCTGGAACTACGAGGTGAAAGAAGACGGCAAGTTCAAAGAGCTTCTCGTTAAAGTC
>JBMYYO010000086.1:0-13556 GCA_049609505.1 Akkermansiaceae bacterium
AAACCACCAGCTACTACGATGAGGAAAATAGTGGGCAAGACCACGATCACGACCCACACCACTACGATCACGATCCACATCACGACCACGATACTGACCATGATGTTGATCACGAGTATTACCCAGACGATTACTTCGATCACGATTCCCATTACGACGAGATAGACCACGATGGTCCGGACCAAGCAAACGACCACAGCGAAGAAGGTGAACTCGATGATGGCACCTATGACTTCGATGAAAGCGAGCTAGAGGACGACTACGATCCAGAGAAAATAACATCGGAGGACAACGAGGGTAGCTCGCCCACAGAGGACGACGAACCCTCTCCTGATAAGGACGACGACAAACCTAACAAATAAACTCCTAACCACCTAACACCTCTCCCCATGCATTCCATGACAGGATTCGGCCGTGCTGAGCACGCCACTAGCGAACTCGTAGCACGCGTAGAAGCCTCCTCGGTAAACCGCAAGCAGAGCGAAATCGTCGTGCAGCTCCCCCGCTGCTATGCAGAACTCGAAGCCCCCCTCCGCAAGCTAACCTTGGGTATGGTTTCCCGTGGTCGTGTGCACCTCGCTATCAAAGTGGAGCAAGCAGAAGGAACCAGCCAAGCGGTTCGTATTGATACCGCCCGCGCTCGTGCTCTAGAAGCAGCCTTCACTGAGCTGTCAGATGCCATTGACCGCCCACTCCAGCCAACCTCATCAGATTTCCTACGCACTCCAGATATTCTTCAGTTCAATGATGAGCCGGCAAGTGCTGAGGTAGCGGAGCGAGCCATCACTCCTGCCGTCAAAGAAGCGTTGACACAAATGATCGCCATGCGAGCCAGCGAAGGGCTGCACTTGAAGGAGGACATTGATAGCCGTCTCAGCGTGCTTGAAAAAATCGCCACTGAGATCACAGCCCACGCACCATCTGTGGTAGAGCACTACCGTGATGCACTGCACCGTCGGCTAGATGACAGTGGGATAGAAGTTTCTCTCGATGATGAACGTGTGCTCAAGGAGATTGGCCTCTTTGCAGACCGCTGTGACATCAGTGAGGAGATCACAAGGCTGAACTCTCACTTTGAAAAATTCCGTGAGTATCTTGCATCGGAAGAGCCTATCGGGCGTCCACTTGATTTTCTCTGCCAAGAGCTCAATCGGGAGTTTAATACCATCGGCTCCAAAGCCAATGATGCCACCCTCGCACAACACATCGTGCTTGCTAAAACCGAGCTCGAAAAAATCCGCGAACAAGTTCAAAACGTGGAATGAAGACTCTTCTTGATCCTAACAGCTCTTCACTCAAAGTCTGCGGCGTCACGCAGATGGAAGATGCTCTGGCGTTGGTAGAGCTAGGCGTGCATGGCATCGGCATCAACTTCTGGCCGCAATCAAAACGCTACCTCAGCCCTGAAGAAGCCGTGGAGATCCTAACAGCTATCGAAGGGCAAATCGTGCGTGTGGGTGTGTTCGTTAATGCTGATCCAGCAGTGCCTCTTCACTTGCTCGATAACGGTCTCATCGATGTCGCTCAATTCCACGGCGATGAAACACCCGAATACTGCGCCACGTTTGCGGAAGCGGGCCACACGTTCATCAAAGCCATCGGGGTAAAAAACAAAGCCTCGCTAAAAAACATCACCGACTACCGTGCGGACGCCATCTTGTTAGACACCCCAGCCCCTGGCGTTTATGGTGGCACAGGGGAAACCTTTGACTGGACGCATGCGCAGCAGTTTATTCAAGATCACCCGGGAATTCCCGTCCTGCTAGCAGGAGGCATCACCCCGGAGAACGCCTCGCAAGCTATCGCCCAAGTCCACCCTGCCGCCCTTGATGTGGCATCTGGATCGGAAATTTCCCCTAGTGTCAAAGACCTCAACAAAGTCAAAAAACTACTAGCAAGTCTAGAGACTGAATACTAATTCCTAAAATGCAATACCTCTACATATTTCTGGGCGGTGGGCTCGGTGCGCTATCGCGCTTTGCCCTCTCCTCTGGGGTGACACGCTTGGCCACGAGCACGAGGCTGCAGGTTTTTCCGTTAGGTGTGTTAGCATGTAACCTTATTGGCTCTTTTCTCATTGGGCTACTCATTGGGCACATCGCCCTGCGCCATGATCAGGACTTTATTCGCCTCCACCCTTTTGCGGTTGCCGGTTTCCTCGGTTCATTCACCACCTTCTCAACCTTTGCCTTAGATACTCACAAGCTCTTTGCCGAGTCCCCCGCGCTAGCGGTGCTAAACATCACGGTCTCCGTCATCGGCAGTCTCGCTGCGGTGTGGTTAGGGTTTAAGGTTGCAGGATAATTTTCAGGCTAGCTTGCTTGGAATAGAATTTGATTGTCTCTTACACATCTTTGTTTTAAGTCCCGCGCATGGAGAACTTGCCGTCCAATCCACCATTTTTAGTCTTACTCTACTACCTCTACTGCGATATCGCGGAGCCGGAGAATTACCGTGATCAACAGCGTGCGCTGTGTGAAAAGCTTGGGCTCTTAGGCCGGATCATCGTGGCGGAAGAAGGTATTAACGGAACGCTCTCAGGCACACGTGAGAATTGTGAGGCATACATAAAAGCAATGAAGGATGACCCCCTAACTGCGGCCATGACATTTAAGGTGGACGAAGAGGACGGACATGTGTTTCCCAAGCTCTCCGTCAAGGCGCGGGATGAGATTGTCACTCTCGGTTTGGGTGGTGAGGACTTCTCCCCCAATGAGACAACGGGTAATCACCTAACACCTGCGGAGTGGAAAGATGCGATGGAAAACGCAGACGCTGTGATCCTTGATGCGCGCAATGATTATGAATTTGATCTAGGTCACTTCAAAAATGCCATCCGCCCAGACATCGGAAACTTTAAGGAACTTCCCGAATGGATCAATGAGCATCGCGATGAGCTTGAAGGGAAAAAAATCCTCACCTACTGCACGGGAGGCATCCGTTGTGAAAAGTTCAGTGGCTTCCTAGTGCGCGAAGGTTTTCATGATGTTAATCAGCTGTTAGGTGGTATTGTGGAGTATGGCAAAGATGAAACCGCCAAGGGTGAAAACTACGATGGTGAGTGCTATGTTTTTGATCAACGTATTGGTGTGCCCGTCAATCACGTTAACCCCACGGTGGTTAGCTCCTGCATTCATTGTGGCGAGGCCAGCACACGCTATGTGAACTGCGCCTACGCACCGTGTAATGCACAGCACTTCTGCTGCGAAGATTGCGAGCCTGACTCCCATCGCTTTTGCTGCGAGGACTGCCAAGAAAAGTCAATGACCGCTCAGGCGAAAGAAACCGCTTTGTAAGCTGTTTTTTTGCATCCGCTTTTAGCCGTTTTTAGTAAACGTCACGGCAGTAGCGTTTCTCTTTGCGGAGGGTTTTGATGAATTCCACTGCTTGCTCTTCGCTCATGCCGCCTTCTGATTGGGCGATCTCGTGCAGGCAGGCATCCACGTCCTTAGCCATGCGGGAGGCATCTCCACAGACGTAGAAGCTAGCACCGTGAGTGAGCCATTCCCACAGCTCAGCGGCTTGCTGTTTCATGCGGGTTTGGACGTAGATTTTCTCCTGCTGGTCACGCGAGAATGCGGTGTCCACTTTTGTCAGGGTGCCGTTGGCTTGCATGGCATCAAGCTCCTCACGGTAGAGGTAATCCGTCGCTTCATGCTGATCTCCAAAGAAGAGCCAGTTGCGTCCCTTGCCGCCATTTTCCTTGGAAACTTGGCGGTCTTCGAGAAAGGCACGGAAGGGTGCGATGCCTGTTCCTGGCCCCACCATGATGACATCGGTGTCTGGGTTTTCAGGCAGGCGGAAGGCTTTGTTAGAGTGAACAAAGACACCTGGCTTTAGGCCATCGGCACGGTCTGCAAAAAAGGTAGAGCACACACCTCCACGGTTCCGGTAGTGACTGTGGTAACGCACAATACCGATGGTGAGATGCACCTCGCCTGGATGGGCTCTTGGGCTGGAGGCGATCGAGTAGAGGCGGGGTTGTAGTTTTTTGAGAAAACCGACAAAGTCCTCACCATCGTCAAAGTCCGCTGGGTGATCCAGCACTAGATCGATAAGTTCCCTACCCCAGATGAAGTTGTTCATTTCCTCACGATCACCAGATTCGACAATAGCGCGTAGCATTGGCGAGCCTGAGCGGCTTTGCCACTTTTCTACAAATGCCTTGGTCAGCTTGCGGATGTCATAGTTCCTGATCAGAGCTTCACGCAGAGGCGCCTCTCCGCCGTCTGGCAGGGGCACATCTTCATCTGTGTTGAATGGAAGGTTGGCTAGGATCTCATCCACCACATCTTCTTGGTTCAGAGGGAACACGCCGAGGGCATCACCCACTTCGTATTCAAGACCAGAATCGGTTAGAGAAAGCTCAATGTGGTTGGTTTCCTTCGCTGAGCCTTCGCCATTGAGGTTGTAATTTTTGAGGATGGCGGATGGGAATGGATTTTTCTTCCCGTAGCCTTCTGGCTCGCTGCTGGCGGAAGTTTCCTCAGCAGCAGCTTGGCTACCGAGGGCAGATAGAACACCACTGCGCCAGCTTGCGTAGGCATCATCGAAGTCCACATCACAGTCCACACGCGGATGGATGGCGGTGGCTCCCAATGCCTTGAGACGATCATCAAACTCGATGCCGCATTTACAGTAATCAGGGTAATCCGTATCACCGAGAGCTAGCACGGAGTAGCGGAGATTTTCTAGCTTGGGTGCTTCATCTGAGAGGAGCCAAGCGTGGAGATCCATGGCATTGTCTGGCGGTTCGCCATCGCCATAAGTGGATGTGAGGATAAGGAGAAGCTCTTCCTTAGCGAGGCGGTCGCGCTGGTAGGCTGCCATATCGACAACGTCGGGGACAAAACCCGCCTTGGTCAGTGCCTTGGCGGTTTTTTTGGCAAGAATTTCTGAGTTTCCAGTCTGAGAACCCCACAGGAGTGTGATGTGCTGTCCCGCCGCAGGCTGTGCGGCTGCGTTTTGCTTGGCAAAGAAATCGGCAAGCCACTGACGTTGTTCGTCAGTGAATGGGGCGTCGTCTGGAAGTGTAAAATCGGGTGTCATGGAATTACGGTGCCTCGGGAACAAATTTCGGGGGATTTTCTTTGCGGCGGGCAGGAAATACGCGGCTCAGAGGGAAATTTCAAGATGCTTTTTATAGAGAAGCTCTATAAATGCATGATTTCACGTAACTTTTCGTGTCATTGCCTCTGTTCCACACCAGAATCTGCATTAAGAACCATCATCTAAAGGCGCGACTGATTAACGGCGTAGCGGATAGCCATTAGCCGGATGCCTGCTGTGAATAGGGTAGCCAGAGCAATACCCCAGGAGGAATCTAACCCAATCGCCTCTAAGCCCAACATTAACAATCCACCAGCTAGGGCTGCGGTGGCGTAGATTTCACTGCGGAAAACCAATGGGATTTCAGCACGTAGGACGTCACGTATCACCCCACCAAATGTAGCTGTGACAACGCCCATACCCGCAGCGGCCCACCACGCCAGACCGTGCGCACTGGCGATCTGCGTCCCAATGCACACAAACACGCCTAGGCCTATAGCATCCATAACGGAAACCTCTCGGTTAAACCTCTGCCACCACGCGGTAAAGAGTGTGGCACATGGAGTGGCGGCTCCTGCGAGGATCACGTAGATAGGATCGCGAAAAACAGGCGGCGGCACATCTCCAATCATCACGCTGCGTAAGGTTCCTCCGCCAGTACCAGTCACCAGAGCTAGCACAAATACTCCCCACCAATCCATCCCCTTTTGGCGACCAGCGAGAGCACCAGATAGGCAGAAAAAAAATGTTCCAACGATGTCCCAGTAATACAGCATGACTAGAATCTAGGAGGCTAGAGGGAAATACCCGATTACTCCCGTCGGCTAGATCTTGCCTCGGCGGCTAAGACTGAGTGTGCGGACTAGGGCCATGGGGAGGATGGAGATACCGGCGGCTAGCAAGGCGATTTTCCAGCCAGGGTAAACTCGTGCTTTATCGGCATGTAGCGCGTGTATTGAATCACTCACCACTTGCTCTTTGGTCACGTAAAAACCACCGCGTGATGGCAGGGCATCTGCACTTTCTGCACGCATGGCTACTTGGCCAAAGCCCGTGTGAACGGGCCCAGGACAGACGGCGAGCACGGGGATGCCAAACTCGCGCATTTCCAGCCGCAACGCCTCGGAAAAGCTGCTCACATAAGCCTTTGTGGCAGCGTAAACTGCAAAGTCTGGGATCGGCAAGGTGCTTGCTAGTGAACTGACATTAATGATCGCCCCTCTGCCCTGCTCCAGCATTCCAGGGAGGAATAAGTGGCAGAGGTGGGTCAGTGCGGTGACATTGACTTGTAACATAGCATCAAGCTTCTGCCAGTCAGACGTCTGAAATGAACCGTAATCTCCCATACCAGCATTATTCACCAAGAGATCAGGAACGAGGCCCGCGGCAGAGAGTTTCTCCGCGAGGTTTTCTCGCTTCTCCCCTTTGGTGAGATCCGATGTGATGTAGTGCACGTGCAGACTGGGCTGATCTAACTGCAGCTCACTGGCGAGGGTTTCTAACAATTCACCGCGCCGCGCCACCAAGACGATGGTGTCACAGAGCGGTGCGATTTGGCGGGCGTATTCCTCGCCCAATCCAGAGGAAGCTCCCGTCACAAGGGCGCAGCGATACATTGCCTGAGTGGGGGAAGTTTCCACCGGAGATGAGGGGTTCAAGTTGAGTTAAGCAGGCTGTTGCTGCTGTTGTTGGTCAACCTTAACGATGCGCAGCGGCAGGCGCTGGATGAGCTCGTCATCGATGCTGATATCAATGGAGTAGAATCCGTCTTCTGGGAACTTGAGTCCTTGAAGATTCAACACGAGGTTCCGTGTCATGAATGGCACGTTATCGGGAAGTTCTACGGGCATGTCAGCGTCGATTGGCATTTTGTCGTCGAGCGGTTTGCCATCGGCATCAATGATATTCACGGAGAACTTGTGCTGGCCGTTGTCCTCAGGCGTGATGCAGAGGCGGAGGGCCAGGCAACATGCAGGGTGAACGACGGGGAGAGCTTGTGCCGCGAGGGTATCGAAGGTGCCAGAGACAACCATTTTGCCGTTGTAGTCAGCAGCAAAATCACAGAGAGTAGCAATTTGAATATCCATAATTGAAGTGCCTCGTTGCGAGGCGGGACTTATTTGCACCCATTTGGCTGCTGAGTCCACCACGAAAACCCGCAAATGGTGGGAATTCGGAGATATTTGGTTAAAAGTGATACTTTCCTGCCGTGCAGGCGCGTAGCTCTGGTGATTATGCTAAGTCATCGAGACGTTTTTTCAACTCCTTGACCTCAGCCATGAGCTTGGGCAGGCGCGCGAGGGCGGCGAGTTTTTTCTGCTCTTGGCGAAGTGGCCGAGCTGGCATGCCCATGTAAACTTGCCCTCCATCAAGGTCCTTCATGGCGACGGATCGCGCGGTGAGCACAGCTTTGTCTTCCACTTTAACGTGACCTGTTGTGCCAGCTTGACCAGCGAAGGTTACGTAATCACCCACCTGACTGCTGCCAGCAATTCCGCATTGGGCGACGATTAGGCAGTGCTTGCCAATGCGCACATTGTGGGCGATCTGCACTAAGTTATCCACCTTGGTGCCTTCGCCGATGAGAGTTTTCCCGAAGCGCGCGCGGTCGATGGTCGTATTGGCACCTATTTCCACATCGTCTTCAATGACCACGATGCCGACTTGGTCTATTTTTTTATGTTTCCCGTCCACCAATTCATAGCCGTAACCATCTGAGCCGACCACGCAGCCCGGCTGGAGGATGACACGGCTACCAATAAGGCAGCGCTCGCGCACGGTAGCATTCGCGTGGAGGTGGCAGTCTTCACCCATCGTGACGTTTGCCCCGATCACGCAGCCTGAGCCGATGTCACAGCCATCGCCGATCTGGCAGCCCTCTTCAATCACAGCGCCCGCACGCACGCGGACTTTGTTAGAATCGAGAGAAACGCCTTCTGCGATCACGGCGGTTGGGTCAATGCCTGGGGTTAGCTCATTATCTTGAGCCATGAAAAACTTCACCACTTCGCCGAAAGCAAAGGTAGGATTCTCCACCAGAATCAGAGTGACTCCTGCTGGGGACTCGGGTGTTTCCTGCGGCACAAGTACCGCGCCTGCTTTGGTGGATAGAAAGTCTTGGTAATACTTCTCATTTCCAAGAAAAGAAACCTCAGCGGCGTCTGCCTCATCAAGCGATGCTAGGCCGGAAAAATGCGTTCCCTCTCCTTGAGTGAGAAGCTTCCCTCCTACCAGAGACAAGAGGTTTTCAAGTGTAAGCTCCATGGTTGTGTGGTCTGGTGGCGGCAAAGGGCTACTCAGCGGAATTTAGACGAGTGAGAATTTCCTCAGTGATATCTACTGACCCCTCAATATACATGAAGAAAGGTACGTGACGTGTGGTTTGACCACCTGTTTCGATGACCATGTCGTATTTTTTTTCAAGGGCATAGACCTGAATCGCCTCGCTGATGCGCTCAAGGATCATGCGTGATTGGAATGATATGTCATTCCCTAATGACCTGCGGACTTTGGTGAAAAAATCTATCCGGTCTTGCTCCAATGCGGATGCGTTGCGGCCTAGGTCACGGATTTTTGCTGCTGCCTTTTTCTTTTCCTCCTCGGTCATGGAGGCCTCCCCGGCTTGGTATTTCTGGATCAAAATATTCCGATCCAATCGATACTGGTTGATGACAGCCATGCGGTCGTTGTTTTGCGCTGTCACCTCTTCCCGCTTTTTCTCAATTTTCGCTTGGATTTCCTTTGAAAGCTTCCACTCGTTATAGATCTTCCTGACATCTACAGTAGCCGTACGCATCTGAGCACTAGCGGTAGCTTGTAAGATAATCATCAATGTGAGGCAGGCACCTAGGAGTTTCTTCATGGAACTAAGTTATCGGGTATTCAATAGTGTGACAAGCACAGAGATGTGCCAGCAGGAGGTAAAAAGAGAGTGTTGCGCAAACAGAAAGCTAAGCCCCTGCTGCGCGCGCCCCCCTTCTATTGATTAATTTTTAGCCGAGCAAGCTAGCTACAGCATCGCGCTCATCACGCAGCTCCTGCACGCTAGCATCTACCTTCGCGCGGGAGAACTCATCAAGCTCAACACCAGGAACAATATCCCAGCGGCCTTCGGCATCCACACGGATTGGCATGGAGGCGATCAGCCCTGCGTCAATGCCATAGGAGCCATCAGAGCAAACAGCCACGCTGGTCCAGTCACCTTCCGCAGTGGGTGTTGTGAGGCTGCGTACGGTATCAACCACGCCATTGGCGGCGGAGGCGGCGGAGGATGCTCCACGCGCTTGAATGATAGCGGCACCACGCTGCTGCACGGTGGAGATAAACTCACCCTGCAGCCACTCTGTGTCAGAAATGGCATCGGTCACTGGTGCATTATTGATCTTGGCATTCGTGTAGTCAGGATACTGTGTTGCGGAGTGGTTTCCCCATATACAGAGGTTGGAAACATCACGGTTATGAACTCCTGCCTTATCTGCGAGCTGGGATTTGGCTCGGTTTTCATCAAGGCGAGTCATAGCGAAGAAGCGATCATTTGGCACGCCGTCCGCATTATTCATGGCGATTAATGCGTTAGTGTTGCATGGGTTTCCGACTACGAGCACGCGTACATCATCAGCGGCATTAGCAGCAATCGCTTGGCCTTGCCCAGTGAAAATTTTCCCGTTGATGTTCAGCAAATCAGCACGCTCCATGCCTGCCTTCCGGGGAACGGAGCCGACCAACAATGCCCAGTTTGTGCCTCTAAATCCTTCCGCAAGATCACAAGTGCCTACCACATCATTAAGCAATGGGAACGCACAGTCATCCAGCTCCATCATCACGCCCTCAAGCGCCTTCATCCCTGGCTCAATCTCAATCAAGCGGAGGTTAACAGGTTGGTCTGGCCCGAACATGGCTCCAGATGCGATACGGAAGAGAAGTGCATAGCCGATCTGCCCGGCAGCACCTGTAACTGATACAGTGATTGGTGGATTCATAGTGTTTAAAAATTGGGTCGGCACCGACTAGCCACAAGCCGCGCCCAAGGTCAAATGGATAAGACCTCAGAGGACGTTTTTACAAACATTCACGTCCTCAGCAATCTGCCGCTTCAGCGCATCAAGTGAATCAAACTTCCGCTCTCCGCGTACGTAATGTAAAAACTTCACCTCTACATCCTGACCATAGAGATCTCCCTCAAAGCCTAACAAATGCACCTCTAACATCCTCTTCGCCTCTTCGCCCTCCACAGTGGGCCGCACGCCGAGGTTCCCCGCACCGCGAAATTTCTTACCGTCCGCCAGAGTCACCTCCACTGCCCAGACACCGTCTGGTGGTAATTGCTCATTGTGTGCTCGCAAGTTAGCAGTAGGAAACCCCAAGGTTCTACCAAGCTGCCTACCACTTATCACTGTGCCTAACACCGTGTAGTCACGCCCCAGCATTCCAGCCGCTGCCGTGAGGTTTCCATCCCGAATCGCCTGCCTAATCCGAGTGCTACTCACCCGTTCACCATCTAACATTACTGGATTTACTGCCCGAACTCTCACCGAGTTTTCTTTGCCAAATTTTTCTAACAACGCCACATCTCCGCTGCGTTTATTGCCAAACTTCCAGTCCGCGCCCATCGCCATCGTTTGCAGGTGTGGGCAGTAGTTCTTCACTTGTGTTAGGAAGTCAATAGCACTCACTTTGGCGAACTCTTGGGTAAACGGCACCACCACCATCACCTCCACACCGACAGCGGAGAGCAGTTCTTTTTTGTGGTTCAAAGACGCCAGGATGCGGCTAGGTGCCACCTGCGGTGCCAGTATACGGATAGGATGTGGATCAAAGGTCAACACCCCAGCCACACCACCATGCTCGCGCGCCGCAGCCACCGCCTCTCCGATGACGGCCAAGTGACCAATGTGAACGCCATCGAACACCCCCAGAGCAAGGTGCAGTGGCTGGTTAATGGCAACCAGATCTTCGAGTTCGTGAATCATTTGCATTGGACAACGGTATCGGCTGCGCATTCATCGCGCCTTGATCTGAGAATAGAAAGATAAAAACATGCAGAAAAAACGCCCGCTCCCCAGAAACCGGGAAACGGGCGTGATCAAATTCTCAAAGAAAAATGCTATGGCTTAGCCGCACAGCATGCCTTGCTGCAGCCAGTCGCACAAGTTTTCTTAGTGGCACAGCATGCCTTGGAGCAGCCTGCTTTACAGGATTTTTTAGCACAGCACGCCTTGGAGCAATCAGCACCACAGCCACCACCAGTTGAGCATGAGCTCAGGGCAAAAGCAGAGACAGCAAGGACGGGCATCAGGGATAGGCTTTGGATAATTTTTTTCATTGTTAGTTGGTATGTAGTGTTTTGTTGTAGTTTATTCTAGTTCGTTCTAGTTTATTCTAGTTTGTATTGTCTAGTTGGAGGGAGAGGAAATTGATGATTCCGCTCGCTGACCTTATGAGTTTCGCGAACTAGATTTATTCCGTCAATGAAAAGAATTCTTTCTTCACGCGCATTGCTCTTGCTCCGTCGTCCACTTTGCTTAGTATCCCGCCAGCCACGTCCAACACGTCATTATGCACCGCGTCTTTGTCGAAAAACAATCAGAATTCAACGCCTCCGCCCGCGAACTCCTTCACGATCTGCGGGAAAACCTCAGCCTCAGCCAGCTCGAAAATGTCCGCGTCATCCAACGCTACGATGTTGATGGCCTCAGTGACGCGGAGTTTTCTAGTGCTACCCAGCTCATTTTATCTGAGCCGCAGGTCGAGTCCTCTTCTGAAACCCTCACCCTTGCCGACGATGAAACGGCCTACGCAGTAGAATACCTCCCCGGCCAGTATGACCAACGTGCAGACTCCGCCGTGCAGTGCATCCAAATTCTCTTCCAAGGTAAAACTCCCCTCGTTGCATCTGCCCACATCATCATTCTGAAAGGTAGTATTTCCGCCGATGAGTTAGCAGCCGTTAAAAACTACACCATCAACGCCGTCGATTCCCGCGAGGCTAGCATGGATCTTCCTACCACTTTAGAAACCCCCACCGATACACCCGATGATGTGGAGGTCTTAGAGGGATTCATCACTGACTCCGCAGATGCCCTGACGGCTAGGCGCAATGCCCTCGGCCTCGCCATGTCCCCACAGGATCTCGTTTTCACCCAGAGCTATTTCCGCGATGAAGAAGGTAGGAACCCGACCATTACTGAAATCAAAATGCTTGATACCTATTGGTCAGATCACTGCCGCCACACCACCTTTGCCACTAAGATTGATTCCGTTAGCTTCGATGAGGAAAACGTCATCTCTGAAACCTACGCACAGTATCAAGCCACTCGTGATGAAGTTTATGGCACCGATACTGACCGGCCAGAAACCCTCATGGACATCGCCCTGATCGCGATGAAGGAACTACGTAAAACTGGCGAGCTGGATAACGTGGAAGTCTCCGAGGAGATCAACGCCGCCTCCATCGTTGTCCCCGTAGAAATCACAAATAACGGATCACAAAGCACAACCTCAACAGCAGAGGCTACAACAGAGGAGTGGCTCGTGATGTTTAAGAATGAAACCCACAACCACCCGACGGAGATAGAGCCATTTGGTGGTGCCGCAACCTGCCTCGGAGGCTGTATTCGCGATCCCCTTTCTGGCCGCTCTTACGTCTATCAAGCAATGCGCGTCACCGGAGCAGCCGATCCCCGCACACCCTTCGCAGAGACTCTCCCCGGCAAGCTCCCACAGCGTAAAATCTGCCGTGAGGCCGCGCACGGATACTCATCCTACGGAAACCAGATCGGCCTTGCCACGGGACAAGTTTCAGAAGTTTATCACCCGAACTACGTTGCTAAGCGCATGGAGATCGGTGCCGTGGTAGCAGCCGCTCCCAAGAAAAACGTCTTCCGCGGCAGCCCCGCCACTGGCGATGTCATCCTGCTCATCGGTGGTCGCACAGGCCGCGATGGCGTAGGTGGTGCCACAGGCTCATCCAAGGAGCACACTGACACCGCACTGGAAAACTCCGCCGAAGTGCAAAAAGGAAATCCACCTACCGAGCGCAAGGTGCAGCGGCTCTTCCGCAACCCAGAACTCGCTCAGAAAATCAAGGTCTGTAACGACTTCGGCGCAGGCGGCGTATCCGTCGCCATCGGTGAGATCGCACCAAGCCTCGATATCAACCTCGATGCCGTGCCTAAGAAATACAACGGTCTCGACGGCACAGAGCTTGCCATTTCTGAGTCCCAAGAACGCATGGCAATCTGCGTGGATCCATCCACCATCGATTACTTCAAGGCGGAGTGTGACAAAGAAAACCTCGAGTGCTCCCACGTTGCCAACGTCACCGATAGCGGCAGGCTCATCATCAAGTGGCGCGGTAAGGAGATCGTGAATTTCTCCCGCGCGTTCCTCGATACTAACGGCATCACACTCTCGACCAATATTCACGTCGATAGCCCAGCCGCAGACTCCCCGCTCGGGCAGGTGGCTACGGAGCCAAAGATCCATTCCGTGCTCTCAGACCTGAACAC
>JBMYYO010000087.1:0-13523 GCA_049609505.1 Akkermansiaceae bacterium
CTTCTTGAAAAACCGCAGTTCCGACGGGAACCAAACGACTGCTCGCCGCATCAAGTATGTTGCGAATTTGCTGTTTGGAGAGTTTGGAAAAAGGCGGCAGCGATTTTATCCTGATTGCGTGCGCGATACCAGAGGCCGAGGTATTCGTAGAAGAGTGCGTTGCTTTTGCTAGCGGCTACGGTGCGGAGTTTTTTGACCATGGTTTCTGGCTCTTCTCCCCAGCGCTGGTTGGCGATGCGGATGGCTCGGAAATCTCGGTCATCGGCATGTTTCTCACCGGTGCCATCGAGGTGGAGGAAGGGGCGGTAGAGGGGGTCTCCGATGGCGATGGTTTGCCATGAGAGGTAGGGGATGGACATCTGTGCGGCCTCTACCAAGGTGTATCCCTTGATGAGGCGTGAGTGGAGAATATCAAAATAATGGGTAAGCTGGAGGTAGGGCTCATAAACATTCCCCACAGTGGCAGCCGCGCCTGCAGCGAGGATGGGGCCGGTCCAGTGCTTGTTAGCATCACGTAAGAATTGTGCGCTGAATGAGTGGAGATGCACGGCTACGGCACCCTTGCGGAAACGGAATGCAGGGTTGAGTAGAGGTCCGTTTTTTTCTTTAATGTACCATCCGTAGTAGATGGCGGCATCGTTCATCGGGTAATTCGTAAGAAAGGTCTGTTTGTTTCTATCAACTACGGTGGGTATTCCGGTGAGGTTGTTAATGTTCTCGATGGTTTCTAGCCACTGATCGCCGATGGCAAAGCCGCCGCCTTTTTTTGCGTGATCCAGATAGCACATTCCCCAGAGGCCGCGCTTTTCCGTTGCGATGGCGTCATCGATGAGGCGTTTGCAAATAGCCGCAGACGGGCCGTCAATCCGCCCAACGAGGAGCATGTAAGGCAGGTTGGCTTTGGTGATGGAGGTGTCTTTTTTGAAGTAGGGGTTATTGAGTGGTCCTGCTTCTGATAGACCTTCCACGCCAAACATCGTGAGCTCTGAGTCAACGGATGCTTCGTTGGCGGGGGCAAACTGTTTGGGCATGTTGGTGGCGGGTGGGATTTTGGCGGAGCGTTTGATCTTAAATGGCACACCTCTCATGCAGACAAGGGTGGTGACTTTGCTAGACGTCGGAAGTTTTTTGCCTTGGGCGTTGGTTCCCATTTGCCACCAGCCACGTTGGCCAAAAATTTTACGCAACGGATCGCGCAGTTGATCGTTATAGTCCTCCCGGCTGACATCATCGGTGGTGGGAAGTGATAGCCCTATGAGATTGGCGGTGGGGATACTACGAGCCTTGGCGTAGTAGGTTGCTAGCTCCTTAGACTCCGCTGACTCGGTGTTGTAGAGAATGGCAACCGTTTCAGGTGGGATTTCAGCGGTGCTAGATGCCGTGGCAAACAAGCTGGCAGTGAGAGCTAGTAGAAGTTGTTTCATAGGGAGAAGGGTAGTAGGTAGAGGCTAGGATGCGAGAGAGATTTTTAACCCATCGTGGGCAAATGTGATGTGCTTGGGAAGCTCGTGTGTGGCTTCGTTGATATCGAGCTCATGGGAAATGTGAGTGAGAATGGCACGCTTGGCACCGAGCTGAGTGATAGTTGCCAGTGACTCGTCCAGATTCATGTGAGTAGGGTGCTCTCGGCGGTGGAGGCAGTCCAGAATGAGGAGGGGGATGTTTTCTAACAACGATTCCGTTTCAGGGGGAAGAGTTTTGGCATCAGGGATGTAGGCGAATGACTCCATACCGTCTTGCTCAAAAAGATACCCGTGCGTTTCCACGCTGCCATGCTGGACTGGCAGCGGCGTCACGGTGAGGCTGCTGATGCTGAAGGAACCTGAGGTTTCGCGAGGGTCTGGCTTGATGTATCCTTTGTAGGTGTTGGTGGGGAGGAATGCCCAGTTGAAGATACGTTTTATTTCTGTTAGGCACTCAGGTGAGCCATAGAGGGGGAGTGGCGTGTCCCGCCGCCAGCAGAATGCTCTGAGCTCATCGAAGCCTGTAATATGATCGAGGTGGGCATGGGTGTAGAGCACGGCATCCACCTGAGTGAGGTTCTCACGCAGTGCCTGCTCACGTAAATCCGGCCCGCTATCGACGAGGATGGATGATTCCGCAGTTTGTAAGTGGATGGACGAGCGGGTGCGGATCAAACGAGGATCGCCAGATGTGCAGACGCTGCACGTGCAGCCGATCACGGGAACCCCCGTAGAAGTACTGGTGCCAAGAAAGGTGAGTGAAGTTTCAGGTTTCAACTTGGGCGTAGGTTTGCATAATCACGCCGTCCTCAAAAGAACAATGGCATGCTGAGTTTATTAAAAATCAAAAACCTCGCGTTAGTGGATTCTCTCGAATGGTCGCTGGGAAGCGGTTTGGTGGGGGTTACAGGTGAGACGGGTGCTGGTAAATCCGTCATCGTAGGAGCGCTCAAGCTCGTGCTCGGCGAGCGTGCCGATAAGGGATTGATCCGCACTGGGGAAGCATCCTGCACGGTGGAGGCGGTGTTTGATCTCCCGCAGGAGGACGTGATCAATGGTATTCTTGAGGCCAGCGGGCTGGAGCCGTGCGATGGTGGACAGCTAATCGTTAAGCGCGTGATCGGGCAGTCATCGAACAAACAATTTATCAATAACTCACCCGCGACGTTGGGGGTGTTGAAGGAGATGGGGGCTCACTTGGTGGACCTCCATGAACCGCACGATCACCAAGGGTTGTTATCAGTTGAGAGGCAGTTGGCGATGCTTGATGCTTATGCTGGTGCGCAAGATTTAGCATCGAAGTACCATGCGCTGTGGCGCGAGTGGCGCGGGAGTGTAGATCAGCTCAATGAGTTTCAGTCCGCAGGTATGGCAGGGGAGCGTGAGCTTGAATTGCTACGTCACCAGTTAGAGGAGATTGATCACGCAGCACCGAACCCGAATGAGGAAGAGAATTTGGAAACATCTTATCAACGTGCTTCTAACAGCTCACACATTGTGGAGCTGGTAGGGAGTGCGATGGGGTTGCTGGCAGGGGATGATGGACTCATGGATCGTGTGGGACAGCTACAGCGCACTAGCCGAGAGCTGGAAAAATTAGACCCTGCTCTGCGAGAGAAAGTAGAGGGTGTGGATAGGGCTGTGGTGGAGCTTCAAGAAATGGAGGCTGGGCTTTCTGATTACTTGGAGGACCTAAGCACAGACCCTGCAGAGCTTGCGCAGCTAGAGGAACGTATCAATACTTTGGAAACCCTGAAGCGGAAATACGGGCCCACACTCGAAGACGTAGTGAACTATCGTGCGGAAGTTGGGGAGCGGTTAGATTCCGTGGAGAATAGAGCTGATAAAATCGCGGAGCTAGAAAAAGCCGTTGATAGCGCGCGTAAAAAGCTCGATCAAGCAGGAGCCAAACTAAGCGATAAACGCCGCAAGGCTGCGCCTAAATTAGCCAAGGAGATTGCACGCCACCTCAAGGAGCTAGGCTTCAAGCAAGCTGCCTTTGAGGTCGGGCTAAGTGGAGTTTCCCAGCCTGAAGCTAGTGGGCTGGAGCAGGTGGAATTTGAATTTGGACCGAACCCAGGCGAGCCGCTGAAGCCGCTTCGTCAGATTGCTTCCAGTGGAGAAATTTCCCGTGTGATGCTATCTGTGAAGAGCGCGTTAGCTGAGCAGGATGCTACGCCTCTGATGGTGTTCGATGAGATCGATGCAAACGTTGGAGGTGAGATCGCCCGCGCCGTAGGGGAGAAAATGGCACGCTTGGGTGATCAGCATCAGGTGGTGGCGATCACTCACTTCCCGCAGGTGGCAGCGGTGGCAAACAAACACTTTGTGGTTAGTAAAAACGTCCAAGACGGCCGCACTTGCTCAAGCCTCATCGCGGTGGAGGGGGATTCACGGATCGATGAATTAGTGCGGATGCTCGGCGGTGGCGGTGCAGAGGTCACAGCAATGGCCAAGTCCCTGCTCGGCGAGTGAAGGCGGCAAGGAAGCTGCTAGAAAATCTAGCGTCTAACTGGATGCACTGCGGTGTTAATGATCTCAGAGAAGTCTGAGCGGTTAGAGCCTGTGCTGGATGACTCTAACACCTGCACACGCCAGACGGTATTTTGCTCCACTGAGTAGGCGTGATAGTCCGCCTCTTGGTGGAATCCATCTGAGGCGGAAACCTCAATGGTAGATTTGCCATTGCTAAACTTCCCAGAGGTGAACGTCAGCGGGATGGGGTCCCCAACAATTTCATCTTTCTCATTGCGGAAATAAACACGCAGGATTCCTGATCCAGAAGAGCTCTCAGAGAGAGTGATTTTGGCACCGGGGACGACCTGCGCGCCGAGCGTAATCCCTGCTGCCTTTCCGGGGTTAGACCAGAAGGTGGAAAACTCAGAGATCTCCGCGTGCTTGCCTTTTACTGGAAGATCAAGACTCTCTAACGAATCATCAGAGGCGAGCTTGCTGATGTGAATGTAGCCAAAGACGCCTGCACCGATGAGCAGTGCTGCGAGCAAGGCAAGGGTGATTTTTTCCACGGGCTTGAGGGAAAATCCTAGTGAAGCGGGTGCTGGGTTTTCTGTGGCTGTGGATTCAACTTCGTCGGCTGAGTTAGCAGGAGCGGGTTCATCATCAGCATCGGGATGATTCTCGGGTTCTGTCTCAGGGGCTGTGGGCTCTTCTTCCTCCAGATCCTCATCAGTTTCAACTTCAGGCTCAGGCTCTTCAAGGGAATCCTCGGCAGTTTCCGTGGTGGATTCTTCTTCGGATTCAGCTTCAGCAGGGGAGTCTAGCTCAAGGGGAAGTTCTGATTGGGAGCCCTCGGTGTCTGCCTCTGTTTCTCCGGGTTCATCATCCGCCCATGCGTCATCGAGATCCCACAGATCCTCTTCTTCGAGGTGGTTGGTGATTTCTCGTGGGGTGGAGTTTGAGTCAGTGTTCTTGGCCATGGTAAGCGGATCTTGTAAGAGGGGAGAGAACGAGGAATTAGACGTGTTCTGCCACTTTGACCAGAATAAATAATGGGCTTTCCCTAATCCTAGAGCCATTTCGAGCTTGCGCAGTTCGTAAGAATGGGCGAAGGATGCGGCGTCAACCCATCACCCATTGAAACATGGCCGATAAAGAAGATAAGAATCCTGAAAACATCAAGGGCGCGTTCTACGTGGATAGCCAGTGCATCGATTGTGATCTCTGCCGCGAGACCGCTCCTAATAACTTTACCCGTGAGGAAGACGAGGGCTACTCCTTCGTTTACAAACAACCTGAAAACGACGAGGAGCGCGAGCAATGCGTCGAGGCCATGGACGGATGTCCCGTGGAGGCCATCGGCGAAGATGGCGGGGAGTGATTCCAGATCACATCCACGCAAGCCCCGCGTCAGCGGTGCCTTCAAAATACGTGCCCGTCTGCTAGCAGAGTGGCGCGGTGGGCTAGATCCACCAGCACCTGATCGGAATGTCCATAAGCCGGATGAGTTCCTTGAGTCCTTGCTCGGGAAGCTCGGTATAGCGGAGGGGATCGATGAACAGCGGCTCCAGGAAACTTGGACGCTCATTGCCGGGGAGTTTGTAGCCCAGCATACCGTGCCTGACTCATTGAAGCGAGGCGTGCTCGTCCTCCGTGTGCTCCAGCCAGCCATGAAGTTCCACCTCCAGCAAATGAGTGGCAAGTTACTCGCTAACCTGCGCCGTGAGCTCGGCAAGGAAACCGTCACAAAGATTGTATTTAAAATCGGTTAGGTCACGCAGGCTATTACCACTCCACTCACATGACCTCTCAGAAACTACAAGGAATAGAGAACTGGATCTTCGATTGGTCTGGCACACTGGTGGATGATTTGGCCATTGTGCTGGATGCTACCAATCACGTCCTCCGCAGCTACGGGAAGGAATCCATCGATCGCGCAGAGTTTCGCCATCGCTTCCGCCTTCCCTATGCAGGCTTCTATGAGCAGATTTTGCCAGGCGTCCCCCTGGAGGAGCTGGAAGATCATTTTAGAGAAGGCTTTTCCGCCTCTGCCGCCGCAGGCACGGAGGCACCTCTACTGCCACATGCACGTGAGTTTCTCGATTTCCTTGCTAATCGAGGGAAGCGAATGTTCATCCTCAGCTCGATGGATGATCAAGCATTCCAGCATCACGCCGTGGAGCTGGGAGTGGATCATTTTTTTGATACCACTTACGCGGGAGTGTTAGATAAACGAGATCTCATTCATTCCATTCTGGAAACCCATAGCCTTTCCCCAGCCGATACCGTCTTTGTAGGAGATATGGAGCATGACGTTGCCACGGCGCGCCACGGAGGTGTGCACTCGATTGCCCTTCTAACCGGATACCAAGACGAAGAGCAATTGCTGATGGAAAAGCCTGATTTTTTATGCGCAGATCTCTCACAGCTCAAACAACACATCCTCGCCTAGCCCAATGACCCCACCAGACCGCATTACAATTTCCAAACTCTCAGTGCTTTGCCACATTGGTGTTCCCGATGAAGAGCGTGAAAACGCACAAGAGCTCCTGCTCGATCTCACCTTAATCCCCACCGAGTCGCTAGCTCACCTGCAAGATGATGTCTCCCGCACCATTGACTACCACACCGTAGCCCTGCGCGTGGATGAAGTGGCGAAGCAGAAACCGAGACGTTTGATCGAGACTCTTGCCGAGGACGTGGCCAGCACCCTGCTCCGCGAGTTTCCTCTCCGTGAGATCACCATCCGTGTGAATAAATTTATCTTACCACAGACCCGTAGTGTCGCTGTGACCATCACGCGGTGCCAATAAAACGCCAAGTTTTATCCACCGCGAATACAGCCCATACATTGAAATGGCGCAAAGATAAGGTAAGATATTGAACAATTGCCACGCTCATGTGTCTTCTCTTGCAAGCAATCATGGCTTTGACATAAGGAGGTATTTCCACCATGTTCTTTCCCAGCCCTTGCTAGAATGCCAACCATGGCCCACCAAAGAAAATCCATCGACCCAGATGCCGAACTCGTCCAGCGCGCTCAGGACGGCGATACCCGTGCCTTCGATGAGCTGATTACCAAATACAGCCGCAAGCTCTACGGAATGGTCTATAACATGACCTCAAATAAGGATGATACCCATGATCTACTGCAGGATATCTTTGCCAAAGCCTACCGCTCGCTCAAAAGATTCCGTGGAAAATCCACCTTCTACACCTGGATTTACTCGATTTCGGTCAACATGACGCTGAATTTTCTTAAAAAACGGAAACGCCGCGCCGGATATAGCTACGATGACGTGGATAGCGGTATCCAAAACGATCCCGCATTCATCGATAGGGGAAACCGCGCAAACCCTAGAAAACAAAGCAATATCCACGAACTTCAAAAAAAATTGAACGATGCGCTGCAATCGTTGTCAGAAGATCACAGAAGCGTAGTGACCATGTTTGATATTCAAGGCATGCCACACGCGGAAATAGGTAGGATTTTGGGCGTCTCTGAAGGGACTGTCAGATCCCGCCTTTACTACGCCCATAAGCAACTCCAAGGATATTTAGAAGAATTTATAAGCCCCGCAGATCCCGAAGATTAACGACCTCAATCAACGCAGTGATTAAAAATAACGAATTATCTTGATTTCTTTATAAATAATTTTAAAATTCCGCTAAGTCTTTCCAATTCTCCCACTCAAGCAGCCCCGATAACAGGTCCTCAGTAACAATCTCCTTCCCAATTCTTCCTATTATGTCTCAAGCACCCCACATCGATTCCGCACAAAGTGAAGATTTTACCCAAGTGCAGCAGCTCATCGCGCTAAAGCGTTTTGAGCAACCAGATGACGCCTATTTCGAGGAATTTCTTGATGAGTTTCATCGTCGCCAACGTGAATCACTGCTTGCATCCTCCTCACTCAGCCTGCTCAAAGAGCGCGTGGGAACTTGGTTTTCAGGCCTCAATAAATGGAACATTGTTTACGCTGGAGGCCTCGCCTACGCGGTGATTTTCTTTGCCTTTTTCTTTATGCCCAAGGGAGCCGCCCCTATTGATAACACAATTCCCACGGCTCCCGTTGAGCACGTGAAGGAGAAGAAAGACATGCTCTCTCCAGACACGGAAAAGGCACCCGTGCACGAGACTTACTAAGCTTGCTTTATTCTCGCAGTGTTTCCACGCCTTAGCCTTTTCAGAGCAAGGGTCTTCATTCCCTTTGTTTCTGGCTTCACTTCTGGCTTCACAATACCGTATCCTCCGCATGCTGGGTGATGAATAGTCACAGTGTGGTGGCTCAGGCTGTGATAGTCAGCGCCCTAACATCAGGGTGAAATTTCTAACCCCCAAGCCAATAGCCAATTGGGAGCTTGATTCAGCAGCTCCTCTCTTCTAGTTTGCACTCATCCACTTATGAAAAAGTCCACTTCACTCGTTGCCTGTTGTTCGTTCCTGATCTTAGCAAGCGGAATGCTACCGCTCTCAGCGCAAGAAATTAGCTTTGCCGCCCTCAAAGGAAAAGGCGGTGCCGCATCAGTCTCAAGCGGAGTCCTAGTGGATGATCAAGGCACTCTGGCCACTGTGGTAGAGATCGGCTCAGACGCCTCAAGCGCAACCCTCTCCCTCGGCGGGGATGATAAAACTCCTCACAAGCTCAAGCTTATTGCGCGTGATGCCGATAGCCGAGTGGCACTCTTTGAGGTCCCAGTTGCCGCCCGTGCTGGGCTGAAAAAATCCACCCTTGGCAGCTCCACAGAGTTGGTCGCTGGTGGTAAGCTCTTTGCCTCAAATGCCGGAGCTGATCAAAAAAACACCGCGCGCTACTCGAGCCGTGTTAATCGTTTCCAAGGAAAAGTCCTCCCGCTCGCCGTCCTCCGCGTCAACCATGGCAAGGCTGCACCACGCCCCGGCACAGGGATTTACAATACTGATGGAAACCTCGTTGGCCTGGTTCGCCAAGCCGTTTACAACGCCCCCCACAGCTCCTACTGCCTGCCCGTGGAAGTCATTTCCCGCATCAAACAAGATCACCAGAGAAACAAACGCGTCCGCCGCTGCTGGGTAGGCCTCATCATGGATGAGCTGGTAGCCACCCCGATCATTGAGAGCATCCGTCCAGACTCTCCCGCAGACAAAGCTGGGCTTAAGAAAGGCGACACCATCATCAGCATCGGCAAGTTTTCCGTAGGTGAATACTCCGAGGTAGTGGACGCCTTTTTCTATCTCATCGCAGGGCAGCCAACGAAGTTCAAAGTTCTTCGAGGCACTGAGGTAATGACCTTCGAGGTATCGCCAGAAGTCAAACCTGGCAGCTAACCCTCAAGCTTCCGCCCAAACTCACGAACGACAAAAAACACCACTATGAAATCACTCCTCTTTCTCTTTCTCCTCACCTGTTTCATCCCCGCACTTCACGCTGCTGAACCCGTAGAAGGGGAGTGGGCGAAGTCTGATAAAAGCGCGCGCATCAAAATTAAAGTCACCCGCAAAAAGGAATTGATGGGCATGATCACCTACGTCAAGGACCCCAAGCGCACCCACGATACAAACAACCCAGACGCCTCCAAGCGTAAACGCAAACTCATCGGATTGGTGATCTTGCGTGGCTTCACAAAAAAGGGAAACAAGTGGGAAGGCGGCACCGTCTATGACTCCGCCACAGGAAAAACATACAAAGGTAAAATCTGGGTAGAAAATGGAAACCTCATGATGCGCGGCTTCGTCGGCGTCTCTCTCATTGGACGCACCGCCAAGTGGACAAAGCATAAATAGTGCATAAAAACCACTCCCATCGTGCCGCTGTAGCATAACTCCCGCAGCATGAACGCTATCCTCGAAAAACTCGCCCAATCCGCATCGGATGCCGGGCAGTTCGCCCAAGATCTAGCAGCCTCGGGGATGCGATCCGTCAGTGATACCTTCCGCGGTGTCAACCTCTTTGGCGCGCTCTCAACGATGGAGGCAGACACTGGCGAACGGGATGAAACCCACTACATCCTCGTGCCTGACCCCGCTCAGGAAACGGGCTACTCGATCTACTCAAAGAGAATTCTCCCGCCAGATATAGGCGTGCAGAACTCCCTGCCCAAGGCGCGTATTTTTCATCTGCCTGACGCCGCTGGGAAGGCGATCCTTGAAACACAACTCATCAAGACTCTCACTGAGAACTTGATGGATGGCACAGAAGGGCAATCCGATGTGGCTGATGGGATCGAGAAACTAGCCGATCAAATTGACCGCGAAACCGATAAAATCAGCGGCGGCCTTGTGTTAATTGGAGGAGCCGTAGCCATCGTTAATCCACTGCTCGGGGTCGGCATCGCCGCAAAAGCGCTACTGCCATCCATCGGTGCCAAAGCATCCAAAGCGGGAGCCGAATTTGTGGGCGGTAAGCTACGCAAGTGGAACATGAACTCCGCAAAATCAAAGAAGGCAAGTCAGGCCAAAAAAGAGGTCAGCAAGCTAAAGCCAGAGCTCTTTGAAAACCCCATCATCCGTGGGCTCGATGCCGTGTTTTCAAATCCAAGCGCCGACTACGATCCTGCCATGGATCAGAGAAACTGGCCAGACAGCTTCACCTCCCAGCGCCACTTCACCGTAGCGGTAGAAGCCATCCAAGAGGTTTACAAAAACCGCGCGAACGAAATCCAGAAAAGCCTCAAACACCCCTCCCACCGCCAATGGCTGCAGTCTTTTTTGGATGAATCTGTAATGCTTGATTAGACATTCCTTGCCTATTCCCTGTGGCTGTGCTAAATCCCGCGCGTCATGCCAGTAGCAACACCACAACAGTACGCCGAGATGCTCGATGCCGCCCAAAAGGGAGGCTACGCATACCCCGCCATCAACATCACCTCACTCACCACCATTAATGGTGCGCTCAAGGCGTTCGCTGAGTCTGGCTCTGATGGTATTATTCAAGTTTCCACAGGCGGTGGAAGTTTTGCTTCTGGAACTGCCGTCGCTGATGAAGCATTTGGTGCCATCGTGCTGGCTGAGGCCACTCACCTGCTGGCTGAGAAGTATGACATCCTTGTGGCATTGCACACGGATCACTGCCACCCACAGAAGGTGGATAGCTTTCTTCGTCCGCTACTTGATGCTTCCCGCAAGCGCATCGCCGAAGGTAAAGGACCACTTTTCCAGTCCCACATGTTTGACGGCTCCGTCGTAGAGCTAGATGAGAATATGGAGATTTCCAAGGAGCTCCTCAAGGAGTGTGCAGAGCTTGATATCATTCTTGAGATTGAAGCTGGTTGCGTAGGTGGTGAAGAGGACGGGCATGATACCTCTGGCCTTCCTGCGGAGAAACTTTACACCTCACCAGAAGATATGATGCAGGTCTATGAAACGCTCAATGGTGTGGGCAGATTCATGTTTGCCGCTACTTTCGGAAACGTCCACGGCGCCTACAAACCAGGCTCTGTAAAACTCAAGCCAACCATCCTGCGCGATGGCCAGAAAGTGGTCATGGATAAATATGGTGACGATGCCGAAATGGATCTTGTTTTCCACGGCGGCTCAGGCTCCACACTTGAGGACATCCGTGAGACACTTGACTACGGAGTAGTGAAGATGAACATTGATACAGATACCCAATACGCCTTCACTCGCCCCATCGTGACTCACATCTGTGAGAACATCGAGGGTGTGCTCAAGATCGATGGTGAAGTTGGAAACAAAAAGACCTATGATCCACGCGGCTACCTCAAAAAAGGTGAGCAGAGCCTCTGCGATCGCCTCAAAGTAGCTTGTGATGATCTCCTATCCACGGGTAAATCCATCTACGGTAAAGTCTAACAATAGATCATCGTAGCATAGCAATGCTCGGGCGGTTTCTGCCCAGTGAATTTTACCCCCTCCCACTTCTCCCGTGTCTAAGAAAAAACAGCAGGACAACCCGCTGGCAAACATCATGTGGAATGTTCTCATTCCCGTGGCCGCGCTCAGCTTCCTCAGTAAAGGTGATAATGATCCACTCTCACAAGCAGCAGGAGAGAAGCTCTGGCACATCGGTCCTGTATGGGGCATGGCGCTGGCTGTTTCTCTGCCCCTGATTTACGGGATTCATCACCTGATTAAAACTAAGAAGCCAAACTTCTTCTCCATCCTCGGTGTGGTGAGTATCCTTCTAACAGGAGGTATTGCCATCATGGCATTTCAGAAAGACGGCACCGTGGATGACTCCGCACCGTTTTGGTTTGCCATGAAAGAGGCGGCGATCCCGTTTGTCTTTGGCGTTACTATCTTGCTTTCTCACTGGACGAAAACGCCCCTTGTTAGAGTGTTCCTCTATAACCCGGATTTCTTTAATATCCCCAAGATCGAGAAGCGGGTGAAGGAGAAGGATACTGAGCCAGCTTATAAGAAACTCATCTTCTCTGGCACCTTGTTGCTGGCGGGCTCGTTCTTTGTCAGCATGGTGATGAATTACTTTTTGGCGATGTATTTCCTGAATGGAAGCACTGGCTCACAAGAAGAATTCAACGCTGCTGTAGGGAAGCTCACTTGGTGGGGATTCGCCGCGATCGGTCTGCCGATGATGGTGGTCCTGATGATCACCATGTGGCGTTTTGTATCAGGCCTGAAAAACATCACCGGCATGGACAATGAGGAAATTTTACTTCCTCGTTAGATAAACTTAAAGTCCACCATCTGGCGGTCCATATCTACGTAGGAGACGTGGCATTGGTGCTGCTGGCCAACGCCTAGCTCTTTCTGGCCAGGAGCGGTGAACCTCTGAAGCGTGGGCTCGAAGAGCCAGTCTGCTCCTCCTTTCGGGCGGGGGAAATCCTCTGTCTTAATTAGCCCCTTGGTCTGGATATCAGTGGCTTCTACAAAGAGGCCGAAGTGACGCACCTCGGTGACGATGCAGGTGAAAACGGGAGGGTCTTCTTGCTTCGAGCAAATGTGAAGATACTGCAGCATCTTCAGCCTGCGTGATTCATTTTCCGCCTCCGCACTGGTGCGCTCGGTTTCTGAAATGTGCTGGGCAATTTGCGCGGCCTCGCCTGGGCCGGGTGTTGTATCGATCTTGCTCGGTGGGTTTCCTAACTGGCGTTGCAGTGCACGGTGCACGATGAGGTCTGCGTAGCGGCGGATCGGCGAGGTGAAGTGGCAGTAGTCACCCTTAGACAGCCCGTAGTGACCGAGCGGATCAGGTGAGTAGGCGGCGCGTTTGAGGGATTTTAACAAACCAATCTTTATGGCAGGCTCCTCGATGCTTCCCTTGGCAGCGTCTAACAATTCTTGGATGTGTTTTTTGTTAGTGAGGTTGCCAGGTTTGTAACCGTGAAGTTTGGCCAGCTCTGCGTAGTCGTTGAGGCGATCAGGATCAGGATCTTCGTGGATGCGGTAGATGGTGGTTTGTGAGCGTGCTTTGAGGAGGTGAGCGGCGGACTCATTAGCGATGAGCATGAACTCCTCAATGAGCTGGTGGGATTCATTGTAATCACTCTTCTCAATACCCGTGGGCGTGCCTTTGTCATCCAGCGTCACACTCACCTCTGGCATGTCCAGATCAAGTGCTCCGTTTTCGAAGCGTCTTTTCCTGAGTAATGAAGCAAGGCTCCATGCCTCGCGTAGCATATCGCCAATGGCACCTCCGGTTT
>JBMYYO010000088.1:0-10404 GCA_049609505.1 Akkermansiaceae bacterium
CAGATTGCACTAGCTCGGAAATCGCCGTGACCAGCTTCACTAGAGAACCTTCATCCAGTGTGCCGTCACGCTCACAAGTCAGCACTCCTGTTCCTACTTTTATGACAACAATAGACATATTCACCTAATAGTTTACCTCGTGGTTTTTAATATTACTTGCGAGCTGCTGCTACGCGGAGGGCTTGGCAGAGGGCTGGGAATACTTGTTTTTTACGGCTCACCACTCCAGGTGCCTCGAACGAGCCATCAGAGTTCCGATCAAACGGCATGGCATCCGCAATTTTCTCATCCCCAGCCGCTAGTAACACACTGTGATGACGTGTCACATCCGTAACAATGAGAAGCGCTAGATCATATCCTTTTACATCTAACAATCCATGCAATGCCGCCGTGAGTTCTTCATGCCTTGCTTCAAACAAATCCATACCGCATTCCTCAATGTGGGAGATGCTCACCCGTGCGCCGTTCTCCTCGAAGACTTTCCTGTCTGCACGGATTGCTTCCTCCGCAGAATTATGCGCCAGCAAGGAGCCTGAGGCAAAAAAAGCATGAGTGAACTCCGCAGCATCCACAGATGCAAGCCCACATAGCCAGGTGAGAATCTCTCGGTCTAGGTCTGTTGTCGTCGGCGATGTTAGATTGAGGGTATCAGATACCATGCCGGCGAGCAGGCACATCGCAATTCCTTTGTTAGGAGCCAAGCCAGCGTATCTATATTCCCGAGCCACCAAGGTGGAGGTGGAGCCCACGGGCTCGTTGAGATAACGGATCGCCTCACGCGACACCACATCACCAGCCAAGCGGTGGTGATCGATCACCTCAAGAATCTCCGCCTCGCTCACGCCGTCGATGGCTTGGGAGTATTCGTTATGATCTACCAACACGAGCTGGATGCGCTGTGGATCGATCAAATCAGATTTTGAAAACACGCCTAACAGGCGGTGGCTTCCAGGGTCAACCACTGGGAACAGGTGTTGTTTTTGGTGGGCAAGCCGTTTGCGTAGGTCTTTGAGATTATCATCTGCCATGACTTGCAGAAAGTCAGTCTCCATGGCGTGATTCACCTGCCGAGCGCAGCGCACGAGTTTTGCCGTGGTGGCTGTGTCCTGTGCGCACTCCATGATCAACACGCCTTTTGCCTCAGCGGCCTTTGCCATTTCTGTGGAAACGGAAAACCCACCAGTCACAATCAAAGTCTTCACGCCATGATCAATGGCCGTTTGCTGGATGATCGGGCGGTCCCCACAAATCACAGCGTAGGAGCCTATGTCACCACTATCTTGAGCATGACTTAGCCGTTTGTTGACGGTTTCCACGCTGGAAGCGCCCACTAACAACACCATCTGCGTTTCCTCATCTTCAAGTGGTGCACCGGAGGTTTCCGCCTCTAACAAGGCCGCAATATTTGCCGTGGAAGCCACGAGCCTGCGCACGGATTCCGCTGCTGTGTCTGAGGGCATGAGGAGCTGTAGCAGATCCAAGTATTTCAGCATCCCGCAGAGGCAACCTGCATTATCAACCACTGGAATACTGCGTACTCCTGATGCTAACATCTTGCGGTAGGCGGTGAGAAACGTGTCCCCCACCAAGCAGCTCACCACTTCCTTACGGCAGATCATTTCCGCCGAGGCATATACATCATCTAACAACACCGGCTTTTCCATACCAGCCTGCTCAAGCACCCACTCGGTGCGCGAGGGCACCTTGCCGCAGCGGGCCGCCTGGGCGTGATCTCTTCCCTTCTGCTGTAAGAGATCAGCGTAGGCAATGGCTGCACAGATAGAATCCGTGTCAGGGTTTTTATGGCCGATCACGTAGAGCGGCATGTTATCGGATGATTTTTTCATACAAAAACTAAACGGGGCGGAGTTTTCTCCAGTAAGGAAATTTTAGCAATCTCGGTGTAAGTCATTTGTTGCTGAAATATTAAAGCACTACACCGAAGTCGCCAGTTAGAAGGCATTCTGCACGATGTTTACGTCCGCCCGTTCGCCCTCGGTAAGGATCACTTCTACCACATCAAACCTCCATGGGATATCGCGCGTACCAAGGAGTTTTAGCCATGAGTTTGCGCCTCGCTCAATGAGTTCCTGCTTGGCAACATTCACGGCATCGAGTGGCCTACCACGCCCACGGCGGGTGCGGGTCTTGACCTCGACGAAGCTGAGAACCTTACCGTCACGAGCAACAATGTCCACCTCGCCCCCCTTTGGGCCTCGGTAGTTCATGTAGAGAACCTTGCGCCCGTCTGCACGGAGTCTGGCCCGGGCAATGCGCTCTCCAAGATCGCCGATCTGGATGTGGCTAAGGCGTTCGCCATCAGAGCCTGTGAGGGAGATGGCTCCGTTCAGCAGACGACTGAATCGCCTCACAAAAAACGGAACCATCAACATGAGAAAAACGAATGCGTGTTGCAGGACTATTCGTCCTCGTATTTCTTGTGGCCTTCTTTTTTGCCAGCTTTGATCTTAGTCATGGCGGCGGCTACTTTCTCGGCGCTTTTTTCCAAGTAAGCAAGCTCTAGCTCACAGAGAGCGGCATAGGAAAGCCCCATTAGGCGGCGGTAGTCAGCGATGGCTTTGGTCTTCTCATCCCCATCAGGCATTTCTTTTACCATGGCTGGGATGTATGCCATCCCTTTGCGGCATCCTTCAGCAGCGGCTCGCGCGGCGGCGGCACCACCCTTCCAGTCGTCCTTGTCCATTTTGCGCAATTTTTTCAGAGCTGTGCTGCTCTCTTTCATTGCCTTGGCTAAAGGGGTATCATCCTCATCCGCTGAAGCGGTGGTAGGAACTGCAAGGCACATGGCGGCTCCCATAAGCGGAAGCATTACTAGACGTAGTAAGGATTGTTTCTTCATACGGAACAATCACTACGGCAGTATGCTCTCTTGTCAATCCCAGATGGCATCATTCGCCACGGAAAAAGACACAGTTACTTCCGCTCAAGAGTCGCTGTGATTAGCTCTACCTCATCTCTGATACGTGGCTCACTGCCCATGCGATCATTCACCTTACGGCACGCGTAGATCACCGTGCCGTGGTCACGGCCTCCAAAGGCCTCACCGATCTCCACCAGTGAACACTCGGTCATCTTGCGGCTGAGATACATGGCAATTTGGCGAGGGAAAGCGATGTGATTTGGCCTACTCTTACTTGTCATATCAGAGAGGCGCAGATCAAACTGCTCAGTAACCACTTTTTGAATGTCGTTGATATTAACCCGGCGCTTGCCTTCCTCATGGAGGATATCCTTGAGCAAAAACTCCGCCTTCTCCATCGTCAATTGATCTGTGCCTAGGGAAGCGTAGGTAGCCACTCTTACCAGAGCACCCTCCATACGGCGCACGTTGCTCTGAATACGCTCAGCAATCATCTCCAGAATGTCCGCCGGCAGCTTTACCTTCCACTCTTCCATTTTACGCTGAAGAATAGCAAGGCGCGTTTCAATACCAGGGCGCTGCAGCTCAACGGTGATACCACTTTCAAACCTCGAAATTAAGCGAGGTTCCATGTTTTTAATCTCAGAAGCGGGGCGATCTGAGGTGATTACAATCTGACTCTGCAAGTCTAGCAAAGCATTAAACGTGTGGAAAAATTCTTCCTGCGTTCTCTCCTTGTTCACTAAAAACTGAATATCATCAATCAGGAGAATGTCTGCACGGCGATACTTGCGGCGGAAACGCTCAAGTGATCCCTTGCGGAGAAGCTCAATGAACTCATTGGCAAACTTTTCAGAAGTCAAATACACCACGCGTGCTTTTGGATTCTCCTTGAGCATTCTCTGACCTATAGCTTGCATCAGGTGGGTCTTACCCAACCCAGTACCACCGTGAATAAAAAGCGGATTGTAAACGGAACCTTGCCCCGTCGCAACTGCTTGGCAAATCGAGTGAGCGAAGGTGTTATTGATGCCAACTACAAACCGATCAAAGTTAAACTGCGGATTTAAGCCGACGGATTTAAGCTGCTTATCCTGTGTTTTTGTATCAGGAATTTCACTCACTTCCTCTGTGGTGAAGAGCGATGGCTCTTCGTCTTTTTTCTCATCCACCGCAGGGTCTAACTTTTTCTCTTCACCCTCTCTAACAACGACGCGCAATTTTCTAGGAAGGTCGGAAACGGCGGCCAAGGCGGCTTGCGTTTCAGGAAGGTAATTTGCCTCTACCCATACTTGATGAATGTCAGACTCCAGCGCCAACACAGCTTCCGTCTCAGAGAGATCTGTTAGTTTTCCAGATTCGAACCAGCGACCATAGGCGTTCTCTCCAACGAGTTTTGTTAGTTCCTCTGAAAATGGTTTCCACAACTTTTTTGCTTCATCATTATTCTCGCCCATCACTCCGTTTGGAGAGTCGCTAAATGATTCGTGAGGCGCGGAGTCGTTTTTCATTATCGGATTGAGAGTGGTCTAAGAGTTGCTGTTCTTAGCTGGCGAGCAACCGTGCAGTGCCAGAGGAACTTTGACATCAAAAGTCACTTTGCCGTTGTTCCGCAAAACTTTTCGACACCTCCCGCCCGCCAAATTCTAAAACATTTGTTTCCACAAGAGTTCCACGGCAAAAATTTTAAAAACTTGACCTCAAAAATTGATACGGATCACCTAAGCATTGACGATTCGGACACATGGAATGGGAGCATTTTATACCCTCTCAGGCAGCTTATACCTGCCGTTCCCCGATAGCTCCACCTATCACTCCCGCAACCAGAGTAAGAAGTGCATTCAGAGGGAAGAACCACTCTGAAGCCAGCTTGGGACGGGACTCAACGACCACTTCTCCCCAGTGCTTTAAGTTTGCTATATCAAGTAGAGAAATCAATTCAGGCCTAAACCATGCGACCAGTGACATGGATAAACATGTACCTACTAACAAGCCTGTGAAGTTTGTGCGCAGCGGAAGTAATGCTGCCAGCAAAATACCTAACAAAGGACCATACGTGTATGCCACCATGCCAAATGCTAGACCGATCAAATCTGTCTCAGGATCTTTTGCTTGCACAACCCACAGTCCCACTCCTGCGAATGTTAGAATCACTCCCCAGACGCACACAGCAACCCTTGAGCGAGTGACCATTTCTGCTCCTTTCTCTTCTTTCTCTAATTTTTCCCTGCCATAGATGATGGATAAACTTGTCTGACTAAGAGCCGCTAATATCGAGTCCAGACTTGATACCGCAGCGGCAAAAGCACCCGCCAAAATCAAGCCGCTCACACCCACGGGAACCTCCGTTGTGATCCACGCAGGGAACACATAATTATTCCCCTTAGCATGGGCATCTGCAACCACTCCTTGAGCGGGATTTGCTTGATACCATGCAAACAACCCAGCACCAACAGCCAGCATCAGTAAGGTAATCAAGAGAGACACCCCGCTCCAGCACATCGCCTTACGAGCATCTCTCACGTTGCCACAGCAGAACATTCTCTGAGTATTGAGCTGGTCCACGCCAAAGGCAGTGAAGTTTTGAAATGGCATCGCCAACAAGGCCACCCACATCGTGTATCGAAGTTCGGGTTTTTCGAAGGGTGAGGTCAAATCAACCCAACGAAGCTTGTCCACTTGTTCACCGGCAACGGTCACTTGGTTTAAGTCGTAAATTTGATCCCACCCAAGATGGTAAACAAGCATGCCAAGAGCAAGAAGCCCGCCGAATATAAATAGCACGAACTGCATCACATCTGTCCATATCACCGTCTGCATCCCTCCCATAAACGTCCATAAAATGGCCACCGCTCCGATTACAACGATGCATAGCTTCGCGTCCATCCCCGTCACCACATTCAAGATGATCGCTGTGACCAAAACACGAACGCTTTGCCCAAGAATAGACCCCAGCGAAAATAGAACCGTCACCAGTTTCCGCACACCCTCCCCTAACCGATTCCCCATAAAATCATAAGGGCTGTAAATTTCCTTTTCGTAGTAAAGAGGCACTAGCCAGTATGCCACTGCAAAGCGTGCGATGAGAGATCCCAGCCCCCACTGCAAATAAGTCCAGTCGCCTTGAGTGGCATAAACCATGCCTGGCACGCCAATAAAAGTTAGAGCACTCACCTCAGTGGCGATCATGGAGCCACTTACCGACCACCATGGCAGAGTTTTCCCTCCGAGAAAGAAGTCTTTAATACTGGACTGCTTACCTGAAAGCCGATGACCAATCCACGTCGTAAACAACATGTAGGCAAGAACTACCCCCCAATCCCATACGGTAAAAAACTCATGTAACTGCGTCACTTGCTTGTCCATGGAGGCAAAAACTATCAGAGCAGCCCGCGTCTTCAAACTTCAAACTGAAAACTTCAAACTATTTACAAAAGAGGCTTGTCGTTTTCGCGCGCTCGTTCATAAGTCATTTCCAGATTTGAACAACGTGGCTCACTCTGGAAATACTCTTACCCTTGGCATCATCCCAGCGCGCTGGGCCTCCACGCGCTTCCCTGGGAAACCTCTTCATCCCATCGCTGGAAAGCCTCTTGTCCAGCACGTCTGGGAGCGTTGCCAGCAGTGCTCGGAACTAGATGAAATCGTGATAGCCACCGATGATTCACGCATTCTAGCAACGGCAAAAAGTTTCGGCGCCGAGGCCGTGCTCACCTCGGAGAATCACCCCACGGGCACTGACCGCATTGCAGAAGCCGCCGCCGCATTCCCTAACGCCACCCATGTCATTAATATCCAAGGGGACGAGCCATTGATCGATCCCTCTCTCATTGATGAGCTAGCCCGTAGCCTACACGCAGATGCAGATCTCGCCATGGCCACTGCCGCTAACCCGATCACCGAAGATGCGTTGTTAGATGACCCTAATGTTGTCAAAGTCGTGCTCGCCCAGAATGGAGACGCGCTCTATTTCTCCCGCAGCCCGCTACCTTACCGTCGGTCAGAAAGCCCCGCTCTCAAGCTTTACCGCCACAAAGGCATCTACGCTTATCGGCGCGATTTCCTAGAAACTTTTGTCACTTGGGAGCCATCGCCCTTGGAGCTTGCCGAGTCCCTAGAGCAGCTCCGTGCCCTAGAAAACAACGCCCGTATCAAAGTCCTCATCACCGATGATGAATCCCCCGGTGTAGATACTCTCGAACAAGCCCAACAGATCGAAGCCCTCCTCAAGTAATTCAACACTTCAAACTCAACACTCAAAATTTAAATGCCTCAGCCTACTAAATACATATTCGTCACCGGGGGTGTCGTTTCTTCCCTTGGAAAAGGTCTCGCCGCAGCCTCGCTAGGAACGCTTCTTGAGCACCGAGGGCTCTCTGTGATTTTGCAGAAGTTTGATCCCTACCTCAACGTTGATCCCGGCACCATGTCTCCCTTCCAACACGGCGAGGTTTACGTGCTAAATGATGGCGCAGAAACGGATCTCGATCTCGGTCACTATGAGCGATTCACCAACTGCACCCTCACCAGCTTTAACAACCTCACCTCCGGGCAGGTATTTGAAAACGTCATCCGCAAGGAACGTAAGGGAGAGTATCTGGGTAAGACCGTCCAATTCATCCCCCACTGCACAGATGAGATTAAGGCACGTATCAATGACGTCACCCTGCGCTCTGATGCCGATGTGATTATCACAGAAATTGGCGGCACCGTAGGCGATATCGAGGGGCACTTGTTCTTAGAGGCACTACGTCAGTTTTCCCTAGAAGTAGGCCGCGATAACGTCTGCTTCATCCACGTCACCCTGCTGCCAAAAATCCGCGCTGCTGGGGAGATCAAAACCAAACCCACCCAGCAGTCCGTTGCTAAGCTGCGCGAGATCGGTATCCAACCCGATATCATCGTTTGCCGCACCGAGCATGATCTGGATGAAGATAACCGCCGGAAAATTGCGATGTTCTGCAACGTCGAATCGAAAAACGTGGTTGCCTTCCGCGATGTGGATCACACCATCTACGAGTGCCCGCTGGATCTTCGCCGGGATAAGTTAGATAGACTCGTCGCTGATCGGTTAGGCATCGAGTCCGCCACCCCGGACCTGAAAGAGTGGCGGGATTTTGTCGATCACATCATCAACCCCACCCATGAAGTAAACATCGCCGTGGTGGGCAAATACATCGAGCTGCAAGACGCTTACAAATCTATCTACGAATCCCTCACCCACGCTGGCGCGGCGCATGATACCCGAGTCAACGTGCAGCGCATTGAAGCCGAGGCGATTGAAAAGGACGGTGCCCTCGCCCACCTCGATGGCATGGACGGCATCCTCATCCCTGGTGGATTTGGCGACCGCGGCACCGAAGGCAAGATCCTCACCGCGAAGTATGCCCGGGAAAACAAAATCCCCTACTTTGGAATCTGCCTCGGAATGCAAATTGCCACCATCGAGTTCGCCCGCAATGTTTGCCAGTTAGAAAATGCCAACTCCACGGAGTTTGATAAAGACACCGAGCACCCCGTGATTTCACTTCAAGAAGAGCAACAAGGTATCGAAGACCTCGGTGCCACCATGCGTCTCGGAGCTAGCGATTCCACGATCCTGCCCGACACCAAAGCGGCAGAGCTATATCAAAGCGATACCATCAGCGAGCGACACCGCCACCGTTATGAATTCAACCCAACCTACCGTGAGCAAATTGAGTCCGCTGGCCTAAAAATCAGCGCCGTCTCAGCAGACGAGGGGCTTGTGGAAATTGTAGAGATTTCTGACCATCCATTTTTCATTGGAGCACAATTCCACCCCGAGTTCCAATCCAAACCCAACCACCCACACCCCCTCTTCTCCGGCTTCATCGCCGCCGCCCTAAAACCTAATTCCTAAAGCCTAACACCTATTTCCAATGTCCATCGAAAACAAAATCCAAGAACTCGGACTCACCCTTCCAGAAGCTCCCGCCCCTGCTGGCTCCTACGTCAACTGCGTCCGCTCAGGAAACCTCCTCTTCCTCGCTGGTGGCATCCCGCCAATGGACGATGATACCTACCTCGGAAAAGTGCCCACAGACACCTCCGTAGAAACAGCTCAAGAAGCAGCCCGCCTCATCGTTCTCAACCGCCTAGCCGTGGTAAAAGCAGAGATTGGTGATCTGGATAAAGTCACCCGCATCGTCAACGTCGGTGGCTTTGTTAACTCAGAACCAGACTTCTACCAACACCCTGCCGTCATCAACGGCTGCTCAGACCTGCTCGTTGAAATTTTTGGCGACAAAGGAGTGCACTCCCGCACCGCCCTCGGAGCTGCAGCCCTCCCCTTCAACGTTTCCGTTGAAATCCACATGGTGGTAGAAGTTTCCTAATAGCTTGAGCTTGAGTTTCTTCAGCTTGCAATTTCTCCCTTGAAACATCCTCAAGATCCGCTAGTTTTTCCAGCCCATGAGGATCACATCACACCTACTGATCCGAGCGGCGCTTATCATCTGCATCGTGGCCGGAGGCTTCAAGGCCAACGCCCAGCAAGACCCGCGCCAGCTCGATCCCTCCGACGTCTTCTTCCAAGCTTGGCTCACCATCCGGGATGCGGAGAAGTTTGAGGAACAGAAAAAATTTGATGACGCTTGGAAAAAATACAGCCAAGCGGCAAAGTATTACGATACTCTGGCACGCTTTCATAAGGATTGGAAACCTCACTTGGTGAAGGACAGGATAGATTCCACCCGTAAGGCCATCGCCAACATCGAGCCCAAAGCGGCCGCTGAGCTGGTGAAGAAAAACCAGAAAACACGCGACCTCGTAGAAGGTGGAAAAGGCCCAGGCAATGCTAGAGGCAATGCAAGGGGAAACCAACGCCTACCAAGCAGAGCACCCATGCGCCCAACGGTATCCCGCGCCGATCAACAGAAACTTGATCAACTCATCCGGGAGAACCAACAGCTGCGTGCGAACCTCGCAAAGGAGCGGAAAAATGGTCGTAACGGCCCAACCCAGCAGAAACTTCTAGAGCAAATCGCAAAAAAAGACCGCGAGCTTGCCACCATGCGCGATATGCTCGCCCGCGCCCCACTGCAAGCGGACATGGATCGCATTTCTCGCGAGAGCAAAACCCGCGAACGTGAGATAGAGATCACAGCCCGCGCACTCAAAGAGAACCGTAAAAAGCTCAACGATACACAGCAGCAATCACTCAAATTCCAGCAAGAAACCAAACTCGCCCAAGCCCGCGCCGCCGCGATCCAAAAACAAATGGAACAAGAGCGCGGCGAGAATAATAAAACCATCCGCACCCTGCGCGAGGAGCTGAAAACACTCAGCGGAATCCTTGAGAAAAACCGTCAGGAGCTCGGTGCCGCCAATGCCCGCATAACCCAGTACCAACGCAGCCTAAGCCAAGCGCAAAGCACCATCAAAGAGCTTACTCAAGAGCGCGATGACTTGCGCCGAGAGCGCGATACACTCGTCGGCATTCTCAAGCAAGGTGATGCCAAGGGAGTGCAGAAGCTCATTTCTGAAAATATGCGCCTGGGCCG
>JBMYYO010000088.1:10414-13484 GCA_049609505.1 Akkermansiaceae bacterium
GTTTGAAGCTACTAGAAAAAGACAACGGCGCCGCCAAGGATGAGCTCATCGAGGCACGCCGTGACTTAGCCGTGGCCAAGAGCCGCATCCTGAAATACCAGCAAGCTCAAGCAAGCCACAACGTGCAGATCAAGACCCTAGAGCGCCAGCTCCGCGATGCTGAGGCAGACCTCGCAGCTGGCGGCAAACAAGCCACCCCAGCCAACCAAGAGGAAGCAAAAACCCTCCGCTCCACCATCAAGCGTCTCCTCGCCGCCCAATCACGCCGCCGCACAGCGGAAAAGCTCCTCTGGGAAACTTACAAGAAATCCGGCACTAAGATTCCCGGCATGGAGAAGGCCTACGCTGATGTGCGCAATGTGGAGGTAGAGCTCACAGCCAAGGAAGATGAGATGTTAGCTGCCCGCCGTCCTGATGGCGAGTTCCGCAACCCGAACCGTGTGCCCCTTGCCCATGCCCGTGCTCACGGAGATGCCCTAGAGCAAGAAGTTGCTGACCATCACAAACTGGTTGTCCGTTTCTTTGAGCGAGGCCACTTTGAGCTAGCCCGCGGCGTTTTGCTAGATAGTGATGAACGCCTCCCCGGCTACTTCCCCACTCTCTGCAACCTCGGTGTCGTGGAGGTAAACACCCAGAACTACCTGCAAGCCATTGATCGTTTCTCAGAAGCCATCACCATGAAGGATACCAGCAGCTACGCGCACTACATGCTGGGATACACCCACTACCTCAATCACGATTGGGACGCCTCCCGTAATGCCTTCGAGCAAGCACTTCGTTTGAACCCAGAAAATGCCCGCACTCAATTCTATCTCGGCAACCTCGCCGGTGCTGGCAAGCGCTACGAGCAAGCGGAAAAACACTTCAATGCGGCTATCCAGCTAGACCCCACCATGGCGGATGCCTACTTCAATATTTCCGTCCTCTACCTACAGCAAAAGCGCAAGAAAGAGGCCCTTGAAGCCTACAGAAAAGCTCTCGATAATGGCTCTAAACCAGACCCCAAGCACGAGCAACTCCTCGCAGCTCTGCGCTAAACTCGGGCCAAACGCGGTATAACACCACAAGCGAGAAGAAAGAGTTCAACGCCATGCTCCGTAGTCAGCAGCCATGATCCGCACCCTGCTTCTATCGCTCCTGTTGGTTTCCTCCAGCTTTGCCCATGATGTCATTGGCTACCTGCCTGGCTACCGAGTCAATCCTCAGACACTTGCCGCTGTGAATCAGTGCACGGACGTCGCCTACTTTGGCAATACCTTAGCCGCCGATGGCTCCATTGTGTTAGGCGACAATGCAGATCAGCACCTCCAGAAAATCCGAGCTCGGATCAAACAGCAGACCAAAGCTCAGAAAACTAGACTCATCTTATGCCTCGGTGGATGGGCAAATGATAAGCACTTCCCAGCTGTCACAGCCACGGCAAGCAAACGGAAAAACTTCGCCCTCTCACTTAGCAAACTAACAGCAAAATACCAATTCGATGGCGTTGATCTCGATTGGGAATACCCGAAAAACAACACTCAATGGCTCAACTTAGGTAAGCTTGTCTCTGAAGGTAAAAAGGCATTAGGCAAGCGCCCCTTCATCTGGAGTGCCGCCATTGCAAGCCGCCACTCCATTCCTGCTGAGGTGGTTAATCAATTGGACCGTATCCATCTGATGACCTATGATGCTGGTAAAAAACACTGCCACCCCGCCATCTCCAAGGCCGCCATTGCAGATTGGAAAAAACGTGGTGTTTCAGTAGATAAAATTTGTATCGGTGCCGCTTTTTACGGCAGAAACATGAAGGATCGGAGCGATGTGAAAACTTACGCCCAGCTACTTCAAGCGCACGGTAAAGCAGCCCAAACAACGCCAACAGCAGGTGGCTACTTCTATGATGACCCCGCAGCCTGCAAACGCAAACGTCAACTCGTTCTCGATTACAAACTACGCGGCATCATCGTCTGGGAAATCGGTCAAGATGCCCCCGGCAAAGATGCGCTACTTCCTCTTCTAAAATAAACACACCGCTCGGTTCACTGAGGTATGGCTGACGAACGCCGCAGTTTTTCATGTTGGTTTTGAAACAGCATCCTGTGAATCCTGCCTCCCCAAAAAACACCACTCCCACCCTCTCTCCACATCATAGAATCAACGCTTGCAATTCTACCTGAAAACACTCACTCCCGCTTACATTACATACCTTATGAAACTTCGCACTCTCCTCTCACCTCTCCTTGCTGGCCTTGCCCTCGGCTCCCTTCATGCAGAAGAATCCATCCGCTTAGCATCCTATCCTGAGATTTCACCGGACGGAAACACCATCCTGTTTGCATGGAAGGGCGATATCTGGCAAGCTGCTGCGGCTGGTGGTGAGGTTACCCGTGTGACCACTCACCCGGCGGCAGATTTTGCGCCTAAGTTTACCCCCGATGGGAAATCCATCTGCTTCGGCAGTACGCGTGAAGGAGGATACCAGATATTTATTATGCCCGCCACTGGTGGCCATGCACGCCAGATCACCCACCACACGGAGGGATCGTTTTTGGAGGATATCTCAGCAGATGGAAAGTCCCTGCTGGTGCGCGGACTGCGTGATCACACAGGGCGTAAGCCATACAGACTCTACCGAGTAGCCATCGATGGCGAGTCCGTAGAGAAAATGGTTTTCCCCGCCTACGGCGAAAATGGCAGATTCTCCGCCGATGGAAAATCCGTGATCTTCACCCGTGAAGGAGCACCGCTATACAGGAAGGGCTACCACGGCACCCAAGCCAGCCAAGTTTGGACGTGGAACGCTAGCGGTGGAGGAAAATTCAATCAACCAATCAGCAACGACCGCAAATCCTTCGGCTGTCGCACACCTCTCCCGCACCCTAACGGAAGTGGATTCTACTACACCCTCGGCAGCCCGAATGGCTTCCAGCTCTGGTTCCACGGAAACGATGGTGCCGATAAGCAAATCACCCACTTCGCTGATGACAGCGTGATGCAGCCGGCGATCTCCCGCAATGGCAGCAAGTTGATTTTCCGCCATCTCTTTGATCTCTACACCCTAGACACGTCCTCTGGCGAAGGCATCCAG
>JBMYYO010000089.1:0-13443 GCA_049609505.1 Akkermansiaceae bacterium
GGCGGATAGGTGGCCAAACCAATGCTGCGCCTGCATGGGTTGATTCGGGTAGAGTTTCCTCCATTCATCACCGGCAACGATGGGGGTGTGTCCGGCGTGAAACCAAATAGTGGTGAAGAAGGGTTTGTTTTCTTTGGCGTTGCGAGTGATGAATTTGATCGCTTGGGTCATCATGATTTTTGAGTCGCAGCCGGGGAGGTTTTCATCAATGAACTGGCCTGGTCCCGTCCAGTAGTTTTCACGGAATCGCAGACCCGAGGTGTCGCCGTGTTTCACGGGTTGATCCATGAGGAACTTGTATCCCTCGGTGCCGAGCATGGGGGAGTTGTGGTAGTAGGGGTTATAGGTCGGCAGGGAGGCGGCGGTGGCGAAGGTAACATCGTAGCCGTTTTCCCATGGCGGCGAGTAGTGGACAGGGTTGGCTTTATCGCCGGGGAAGTAGGTTTGTTTGATGGTTTTACTCATCTGGCCGATGTGCCATTTGCCGAAGTGGGCGGTGGCGTATCCTGCGCTTCTGAGGGTTTCTGCGATGGTGATTTCTCCCTTGGGCAAACCTTTTTCACCTGCCCACTCGATGTTGTAGCGGTAGGGATGGCGACCTGTCACGACGCTGCCTCGGGTGGGGGAACAGACGGGTGCGGCGGCATAAAAGCGATCAAGCCTAACACCCTCTTTTGCCATCTGATCGAGCGCGGGAGTTTTGACGATTTTGTTGCCGTTGTAGGCAACATCGCCCCAGCCTTGGTCATCGGTCATCATGAAGATGATACTCGGTTTGCCGTGGGAGGAAGATGCAAGATAGAAGATGCAAGATGCAAGAGTTAGGAGTGAACGGATCATGGTGCTGGGGAATTTGTTTGATGGTTGGTGGACTTTCTAGCGGGTAATTTTCATCCTCATATTTTGGTGGGAGGCAATGACTGGATCATGAATATCTCAAAGCTAGTATGGGTCTGAATCGGGTGGATGGCAGCGAAGGCTAGAGCAATTTGATGCATAATCAAGATGCAGTTGTTTCGAAGCAAGCCGATCGATCTAGTTATTGGTCTCACCACGTGGCTAAGCGTATAGGAGGTTTAAATGGCGGAGATGCTTTCTGATTAATTGGTTTCAGGATAAGACCACTAAGTGAGAGTTGTTGAAACTCACTGGGAATGGCTATTATTGACTTCAGTATGGAGATTTCTCTGTTTGGCGTGATGGCGTTGAACTCACTAACAGCCAAGCAGCTAACTTCAACGACTCTAACACCGACGGACGCCTGATTGCTGTTGGAAGCTTTGGATTGGATGTACCACGAGTTTTGGTTGCACGACAGAGTTCATTCGTAAAGCGTCCACGTGAAGCTCACTACAAACATCCTATTCCGAAAATAAGTGATCGTGAATATCGAACATAACAACTGCCCTACGGCTGTAGGGTAACCACGCAAAAAACCCAGTAGCTTCGTTCCATTTTACGGTGTGCAGCGAGAGCTATTCCTTGTATTCTTAGCAACCTAGCCCAGTATGAAAACCTTAGTTACCGTAGTTAGCACTCTCCTGCAAAACCAATCAAGTCGCGTTAACTTGATCGCTTTGATGAAACTTATTTTCGTCCTAGTGATGATGATCGCAGTTTACAGTATTGTCTTTCATTATCTTATGGAAAGTGAAGGGCAGCACCACAGCTGGATCACGGGTGTGTATTGGACGTTAACCGTGATGTCCACGCTGGGGTTTGGTGACATTACCTTTGAGTCTGATGCGGGGAGGTTATTTTCAATCATCGTGATGGGCTCGGGGGTGATTTTTTTACTGGTGATTCTTCCTTTTACATTCATTGAGTTTTTCTATGCGCCGTGGATGAAGGCTCAAAAGAGTGCCAACGCGCCGATCGAACTACCTCCCGGCACCTCAGGGCACGTCATTTTAACTAATCCGAGTCCAGTGGCGTCTAGGCTAATCCGCCTACTTCAAGAACACGATATTCGCTACGTGGTTCTTGTCCCCAATGTTGACGATGCACTCAGGCTACGCGAAAAAAACATTCCTATCGTGGTGGGTGATCCAAGCTCTTCGGATACGTACAACCGTATCGGAATCAAGCAAGCAGCGATGGTGGTGACTACATTAAACGACATCATGAATGCGAATGTTACCTTTACCGTTAGAGAGCTGTCCGAGACCGTGCAAATCGTAGCCTCAGTGACATCGGAGCAAAACCAAGATGCGCTTGAACTTGCCGGTGTGAGTCACATTTTGCGATTAGAGGAAATGATGGGCGAAGCATTGGCGCGTCGAGTCATTGGTAACGACGGAGAAGCTCATGTTATCGGGAATTTGGATGGCTTGATTATCGCAGAGGCAAGCACCGCCAGGACAGCATTGGTGAACCAAACCATTGCGGAAACCAATCTCAGAGCGTCAACAGGGGTGACGGTAGTAGGAATCTGGGAGCGGGGAAAATTCGAGCCCGTTGATCCTACCACTGTGATCGGAATGCACTCCGTTCTCGTTCTGGCGGGAACGGAAGATAATTTCAAACGCTACAATGAGACTTATGGTCAACATATAGATGATTCTGAGAAAACCAACGTGGTCATCGTGGGTGGGGGGCGTGTTGGGCGTGCCGTCTCGAGAGCTTTGACAGAGGCAAAAATTCCCTGGGTTATCATAGAAAAACTGCCCGAGCGCGTCAGTCACATTGAAAATGCAATCATCGGCGACGCATCTAATTTCGACGTATTAGTGCAAGCTGGATTACAGGAGGCGTCCACGGTGATTGTGACCACACACGATGACGACCTTAACGTGTTTTTGACCATTTTCTACCGCCGGTTACTTCGCCGCATCCAGATCATCAGCCGCTGTACTCACGAATCAAAATCTGCCCGACTCCACAGAGCTGGAGCAGATCTCACTCTCTCATATTCTTCGATGGGAGCGAACACGATATTCAACCATTTGCGCGGCAGTGGCACCGTGCTATTGGCAGAGGGGGTGAACATTTTCCGATCCAAAGTGCCGTCGTCACTCGCTGGCATGAGTTTGGCAAAGTCAGCGGTCAGATCTCGAACAGCGTGTTCAATCATTGCTGTGGAGCAAGATGGAGAACAGGTGATTAATCCCAACCCTTCGATTGAACTGCCTCAAGATGGAGAATTGGTTTTGATAGGCTCGCTTGACGCAGAGAAAAAATTCCGAGACGTTTATCATCTATCCGACGATAAATAGACCATTTGCCAAAAATAATTGCCGAAAACGGCCGAGTTAGAACTGTTCGAGACCAAGGCGTGAGGAGAGAGTGGTGCGAGCACCTCGACCGACAAACAACGCAGGTATCGGACAGTTCTGACCGGAATAACTGGCTTCCTTCCGCATCATTCATGGAGCTCTGTAAAGTTCCACATCCCCGTTTCGGAAATTATTTTTGGCAATTGGTCTGATACGCCAAACATCGTTCTCGAAATCATGATTGGTAGAGGCAGATGGTTGCCTTTGCCGCGCAAAAAAAATACTATTGTATTTTCAAAAAATTGAGGTTTTTTCATACATACTGATTATATGAAAACGTGTGTGTTACTAACAGTTGGGATGAGCTTGCTTTCATCTGTGTCCTTCGCTGCGTTTACGCTAACGAATGGGAGTTTTGAACTGACTGCGGGAGCTGGAACAACAGGAATTGTTGGTTTGGAAGACCCATCGGGTTGGACTCAAGAAAATACAATTGCAGCAGGAATTCAAAACTCCTCGGCCATTTCTGGGTTTGAAGGAACCACCGCATCTCAGGTCACAGGATCGCGATATCTACGCGTTGTGAGTGACGTGGCAGATCGTGGCGGAGTTAGCCAAAAGCTGCTAGGAACTCTTGATGCAGGCAACTATACTCTAACAGGTGATTATTTTACAGGCGATGTCAATGCCGCTGAACCAACTATTGATTATGAACCGCTGGTTGAGTTTTACAGTGATGCCGCGTTTGCAAACTTACTGGCGGCAGCGAGTCTAACAAGTGGGGCGATAGGTGGTAATGGCGATGGCGATCAGGATTTAGCTAATTCAACTTTTACATTGTCCTATACGGCATCTGGGACAGAAGATATTTATTTGCGAATACGTTCAAACTCAACCACCCTTGGGCAGGTGACAAGAGGAGGCGTGGATAACCTTCAGCTAACCTTTGTTCCCGTGCCTGAACCTAGCACCTCACTATTATCTGCATTGGGGATGTTCTGTCTGCTATTGAGGAGACAGCGATAGTATTTTTTGGGGGAAAGATGAAGAATTATGACCCAGCCCTAGTTGCAGGGGGGCCGTTGTGAGACTATAAGGTGGCTATAATCGTAGCATGAGTTTCGCAGGTGCAACGGAAATGCAGCACGACATCATTAGTTAGGGAAGTTTTTTAATCGGTTCGGTGCCTTGCCAGCCGATGGCTTCGCGTTGCATTTTTTGGTGGGCGGCGATGAGTGCGGATTTGAGTTTTTGAAACCGCTTAAGTTCTTGTTTTGAAAGGTCGGCTTTTTGGGCAGGGTCTTGGGTGATATTGAAAAGTTGGAAACGGACGAGCTTGCCGTTTTTTATCAGTTTGAGGTGGTGTTCTTTCCAACTGGATCGCTTGAGCTGGGTTTTGGGATGGTAGAAGCCGCAGATTATGTAGTCGCCCACGCGCATGACGGCGTTGGGATTGGGGCTGTTGATGAAGTTGGTGTTGTAGTGGTGCCACTGGAGGGGTTTTGTGCGGGAGAAAGGTTGGTTCAGCAATAGAGGGAGATGGCTTTGGCCGTCGAGCTCCAGATTGTTAGGCAAGGGGGTGTTGGTGATCTCGCAGATGGTTGGAAACCAGTCGATGGCTCCGGCGGGAGTTTTAATGGCGGTGTTTGCTTTAATTCTTGCAGGCCAGTGGGCGATTCCCGGGGTGTGGATGGAGCCGTCCCAGAGGCCGTATTTGTTTCCTCGGTAGGGGTTGGCGGTGCCGTAGTTGCGGTTCTTGTTGGCTTTGCCGAGGCGGGCGGGGCCGTGATCCGAGGTGAAGAGGATGAGGGTATTCTTTGCGATACCTAGTTTCTCCAGAGCGCGATGGATCTTGCCGATTTCTTGGTCCACATTGGTGACGGCGGCGAAGTAGATGGCTTCGTTTTTGTTGTTTGTGTGTTTGCCGAGGTATTGGTCGGTGATCTCTTGAGGCGCATCGACATACCAGTGGGGCTCGTAAAAATGGACAAACTGAATGAAGGGTTTGTTAGGGTCGCGCTCTTTGGTTACCCAACGGACGGCTTCGCTGCCAATGACATTGGCGGCGAGACCTTTTCGGGTGCCTTCGTTTTTGCCGTTGCGTATCCAGTTGGGTTTGTTGCGGATCTTGGCGTTGTCGTCTGAGCAGAAATAGTAATCGAAGCCATAGTCATGCATGCTGGGGATGTCGTTTTTTCCTGCTGCGGCACGCTGCATTTGCACCTGAATCAGCGAGCAATGCCACTTGCCGAAGATGGCAGTTTGGTAGCCGTTTTTACGAAGCAACTGCGGCAGGGTGATCTCGGATTTTGGTAGGTGAGTGAGGTTCCCAGAACTACCGCCGATGAAACTATAGAGTCCATGGCGGTGCGGCATGCGCCCTGTCATCATCGCAGCGCGTGCCGCTGAACAAACTTGGGCGGGGGAGTAGAAGTTGGTGAAGGTCGCGCCGTTTTTTGAGAGCTTGTCGAGGTGGGGTGTTTTAATCTTTGGATGGCCTGTGAATCCGAGATCGCCGTAGCCGAGATCATCGGCAACGATCACGATGATGTTGGGCTTTGCCGTGGATGGAAGAGGCAAGAAGCAAGATGCAAGAAGTGCGGGGATTAACAGATTACGCATAGTCTTTGGGGTGAGTCCACGCTGATTGAACTTTTGTAGAGATGCATCAAAAAAAATCGGCCACACTGTCAATGTGGCCGATGTCTTAAACTTATATTTAGCCTTATAGGCCGAAGAGTTTTTCTATGGGAAAGAAATTAGGGATTACTTCCGGCGACGCAGGATCAATGCGAGTCCACCGAGACCAAGGAGGGCTGTAGAAGATGGTTCTGGGATGCTATTAACGGTGACATCATCGAAACTTGAACCACCGGAACCTACAGCGCCGTCGAGGAAGAAGCGTAACTTGACATCACCAGATTGATTAATGTTGACCGTTTCAGCAGTCCAGCCACCGCCCGGGGCTCCTGACATGTCAATCGTTTCGGCATTCGTCCAAGACTCGCCGCCATCAAGAGCATCGGTAGTGTATTGAACGATCAAGTTTGTTGTGGTTGTCGTGAATCTTTCCCAGCTGAAAGAGATTGTAGCCACACCATCTGATCCGCTTGGGTCAACAGTGATGAACTGTGCGTTTGTGCTGACGTTTCCGATGACTGCCGCTTGAGTGCCTGAGAGTGCTTGTCCGGTCCATGCTCCTGCATAGTTACCAGCACCACCTGCTGTCCAGTTAGCCCCATCTGCTGTCGTGACGTTGAAACCGCCTGCAACGGTATTATTAGGGAAACCTTCGCTGACTTCGAAGCCTGTGCTAGCAATCAATGCTGCTTGGGAGGTAATGGTCGATATGGCCAATGCCGCGACTGTATGATAGAGTTTCATTTGTGTAATTGGTTAATGTGGAGAAGATCGTCATTGTTCAAAGATTTAGCGCAAGCAGAAGATTTTTATTGTGGTCTTTTCATGAAACCAGTAGAGGTGTGCTCTGAGGCTGAAATTCTTACTGCTTACTGAGATCCTTCATCAGCGGAAGATTACGTTTTGCGCGGGCTTTGTTGATGAGCTCGACGGATTGATCGACTTCCTGTTGAGTGCGGCGCAGTGGGTTGGTTTTATCGGGAAGGACGACGGTGCCGGCTTGCTTGCCGTTGAGCACGGCGGAAACTTTTGACCATTCCACGACCCAATTTTTTTTGGCCCACTGGTTGTAGAGGGTGAGCATTTCTTTGAATTTCTCAGGCTGTTGTTTAGCGAGGTTATTCGATTCGGTGCGGTCTTTGCTAATGTCATAGAGCTCCCAGTCGCCGCCGTTTTCTGCGACAAGTTTCCAGTTTGTGAATCGGATGCCCCGGTTTCCTGCGTGTTCGAATCCGATGGCTCGGGGTGCGAGCGGTTTGTTGTCGGTTAGAGTGGGGAGGAGGCTGACGCCGTCGAGGGTCATGGCCTTTTTACCATGAATGGTGGTGAGCGGTTTGGCGCCTGCGGCATCGAGAAACGTGGGGAGGAGGTCGATGACGTGGCCGGGCTGGTGGTTGATGCTGCCTTTGTTTTTAATTTTGGCGGGCCATGAGACAACGAGCGGTGTGGCGACTCCTCCTTCGTGAGAAAATTTCTTAAACATGCGGAAGGGGGCGTTGGCGAGGTTTGCCCAGCCTGCGCCGTAACCACCGTAGGTGTCTTCGGGGCCGGGTTCTAAACCGACGACATCGCCTGAGATAACGGCTCGTTTGTCGCGGGTGAAAACGGGCACGTAGCGCATGACCGTCCACGGGGCACCGGTGCTGCCGATGAGTCCGTTAGGGTGTTCGAGGGCGGAGCCTCCGTTGTCAGATAAGACGAGGATGATGGTATTATCGAACTGTCCGTTTTTCTTGAGTTGCTCGATGAGTTTCCCCACGCCTGTATCCACTTGATCGATCATAGCGGCGTAGGCGGCCATGCGGCTCGCTTGCCATTTTTTGTGTTTTTCGTCTATCCACGGAGTGATGCCAGGGTGGCGTGTGGATAGGTTTGATGTTTTGGAAATCAGTCCCTCGGCTTGCAGCTTTTTGAGTCGTGCAGCGCGCAGTTGATCGTAACCCGCGAGGTAGCGTTTTTTGTATTTATCGATGACTTTTTGCCGGGCATGAAGCGGCCAGTGAGGAGCGGCGTAGGCCATGTAGAGGAAGAAGGGTTTCTTTTTCTTTTGCCCGCTCATCCATTGCACGGCTTTGTTTGTTAGGGCTTCGGTGTAGTAGTAATCCTGCTCGGCGGGGACGGGGAAGATGCTTTTGTTTCCTTCGGTGAGTGTGATCGGATTCCACTGGCTGCCGGCGGCGATGAGGGTCCCGTAGAATTTGTCAAATCCCCGTTGGAGCGGCCAGTTGTGTTTGGATCCGTTAGGCGACCAGTTGATGCTGAGGTGCCATTTTCCCGCCATCCAGGTGTCATATCCAGCGGCCTTGAGGTTCTCGGCGATGGTGGCGGCTTCGGGCCGGAGTTCTCCTTTGTAACCTTTGAAGCCGTAGTCGCGGCTTGCCATGTGGCCGACTCCTGCGCGGTGCGGATAGAGCCCAGTGAGCATGCTGGCGCGAGTAGGGCAGCATCGGCCACCATTGTAGAACTGGCTGAAACGCACTCCGTTTCTTGCGAGTGAGTCGATATTGGGGGTGTCAATTTCACCTCCGTAGCAGCCGAGGTCTGAGTAGCCCATGTCGTCTAGCATGATGAGGACGATATTGGGTTTGACTGCAGCATGAATTGAAGCTGCGGCGCAAAGTGTAACGACTAATGTTTTGAATATCATGAATCTGGAAATGACTGAGCCGGTGCTGGAATGAGGTCGAGGTCGATGGTATGTTTTACTTCATGAATTGCGCGATATTCAGTTTCATGAATTGGATTTCTTTGTAGTGGCTGGTTTCGTAGAAAAGTCCGATGGTGCTGGCATTGAGTTGGATCATTGCGGTGTATTTGACGTGTTTGTCTGAAATGACTTTGGTGCCTTTGTTCCAGCTTTTACCGCCGTCTTTGCTGATGAAGAGAGTGCAGTTATTGAGTTTCCCGACGGGGACGGTGAACCAGAGTGTATTGGTTAGTTTGTTGTCTTTGTTTTTAAGAGTGATGGTGCAGCCGTTGGATCTGGCAGAGGAGAGGGATTTATTGATGCCAATGTTTTGCCAGCTTTCGCCGCCGTCTTCGCTGAATGCGATCATGCGACCTTGATTGGCTTTGCTGAGGCGGGCGTTGTAAACGAGGTTTCCGTTAGGGAGTTCGGTGATGCGGCCTTCGCAGGACATACCCATGCCGAGTTTGGTTTTAATTTCGGAAAACCGCCAGTTTTTGCCGTGGTCATCACTGATCCAGACGCCGACGTCTTTGTTGATGACCTTACCTTTGGCGTTCATGTTTCGGTTGTCGCCTCCGGCAATGATGAGTCGGCCCTTGTGTTTGCCGATGGTGAGTTGTATTCCTTCGCTGGCACCGAAGTGGGCATTGCCTCCGCACATGGCAGTTAGATCGCGGGGTTTGCTCCATGTTTTTCCTTCGTCATCGGAGTGCACAGCGTAGGCGCTCATGGCGGGTTTGCCTTGGTCGTGGAGTTTTTGATAGATCGGAGCGGTGGCTTTGTAGCCGCGACCCTTGGCTTCGGTGTAGTCCCAGTTATAGGTGACGTAGAGGAAGTGGAGTCGATTTTTCTGAGCATCGTAAACCAGTCCGTGGCTCTGGCAGGAGAAGTCTCCATGCTCGGCGGCGAGGATGAGAGGGCTCCAGGATTTGCCGTTGTTGTCGGAGTAACGGATGACAAGATCTTGCCCCGAGCGCTCTGGCCAGCTGAGTCGGTTCCCGGCGTGAACGCCTACGACGATGCGGCCGGAGTTTGTTTTGACGGTAACAGGCTCGCGGTAGGACTGGTATTGGTGCGTGCCTAACTTATCGACACTGGCTTGGAAGACGGGTGAGTTTTCTTGTGCGTTTGTGATGGCTGTGGCGACAGCGAACAAGGAAATGAGTAAGCGTTTCATGCAGGAAATTATGGGTTAGCTGCTTCAAAGAGTTTCAAGTGTGGCCAGCGGAAGCCTTTCTTTTTTCGGTAGTTGATCTTTCGGTGTTGGATTTGTTCGGCTTGGAATTGATCCATGGTTTTCTTGTCGAGGAAGGGGTCGTTGATTTCTTTTTGGAAGGCTTTCATCGCGGCGATGAGTTCAATTTTTTTTGCCTGATACTTTTCTAATGCGGCGAGGTTTTTCCACTCGTAGGGGTCTTTTATGAGGTCAAACAATTCGTATTCATCGGGGAAGAGGAATGATTTCACGTGCTGGTCCTCGGGGAGTTTGCTGTTTTTGTATCTCGATGCTGCGAGGTAGTTTTTGTGGCGATACGGGTTGTAGATAAGCTTGTAGCGGTCGCCTCGGATGGTGAATTGAAGATACTGGAGGTTGGGGGATGAGCCGGTGGTGAATGTGTGGATGTATTTGTGGCCTTTGGATTTGCCACGGTCGATGTCGTGGAGTTTTTTGCCGGGCAGGGGCTGGGCGGGTTTGATGTCGCAGAGGTCGAGCAGGGTGGGGATGATATCGATGGTGGAAACCATTTGGTTTTCGACTTTGCCACGGGAGAAGGTTTTTGGATGGTTGACGATCATTGGGATGCGGATGCCGGACTCATAGGCACTGCCTTTGGCGCGGGGGAAGTCGGCTCCGTGGTCGGCGATGTAGATGACGATAGTGTTATCGCGGACTTTAAGCTCGTCCATGTCCTTGAGCACCATACCGATGCCTTCGTCGAGTCGGTTCATGCAGTTGAAGTAGTCTCTGATTTCCTCGCGTAAGTGTGGGCTGTCGGAGCCTATCCATGGGAAGGGTTTGATGGGAGTTTCTACTAATTTTGTTGGGAAACCGTTTTTTGATTTTCTAACAAATCTGCGATGGGCATCGGCGTAATTAATGATGAGGCAGAACGGCTTTTTTACCTTGGCAGCATTTTCCATCACCTTACGCGCTTCGGCGGCGTATGTTACGATACTGATGGTTTTACTGAAGTTGGATTGTGGAATCGCTTGGTGATCGACGAACTTGGTGACGGTGTGTTCTGGGTTGATGTGAACCTTGCCGAGGAAACCTGTGTAATAACCAGCCTCTTGGAAGTAGGCAGGCATGGTTTTGAAGTTTTTGTAGAAGGAAAACTTGTGCGTTGCTAAGCCGATGTGACCCGTCTGGCGGGTGTAGAGACCTGTGAGGAATGCGGCGCGGGACGGACTGCAAACCGAGTAGGGCACGTAGGCGCGGGTGTAGCGGATGCCTGACTTGGCCAGGCTATCAAGCGCTGGTGTGTGCACGCGTTTCTCGCCGTAGCAACCGATGTGCTCGCTGTTGTCTTCGGAAACAATGAAGAGGATGTTCGGTTTCTCGGCAGCGTTGGAAGCGATCAGCGAGAGTAGGGAGAAAAGAATGGTTAGGCGTTTCATGTAGGATGCTATTTGAACTTGAGAGCGTTGAATGGAATGGGATGATTGATCAGAGCCTTGCCTTTTGCGTCGATGACTTTGAGCGTGAGTTTGTTTTGTTTCCAATCGATGTCGATGACCCCTGCGTTTTGCACGGCGTGGGATTTTCCGACGCGAAACGAGTTGGGTAAATTCGCCCAGGCCGCGTGGGTGTTGGTGATGCCGCTGCTTGTTAGATCGTAGAACGGGTAGCCTCCAATGTCTTTCTTAGATAGCTCGGCGAAGTGCACATCACCAGAGATCGCGATGGTGTGTTTCACCTGGTGTTTTTTCAGGAGCTCAAAGAGTCGCTGTTGCTCGTGGGGCACATTGCCCCAGTTTTCCATGCCCTTCTCGAAGGCTAACAGCTGGATGCTGCTGGCGATGATGCGAACGTCGGCGGGGACTTGGAGTTGTTGTTCGAGCCACTTCCATTGTGCGGCACCGAGGAGAGTTTTCGATGTGTCCTTGGTTGGGGAATACCAATCGGCGGGGCCTTTGCTTTTTTTGTTTCTCGGGATGAGATCGCGGAAGTAGCGGGTATCGAGTAGGATGATTTGGCAAACCTGGCCTGTTTTCCCGAAGGTGTACGAGGCGTAAACTCCCTCTCGTTGGCGACGTGGTGAGTCGGCAGGGTCTTTGAAAAAATCGAGGAAGATCTGCTGGGATTCTTTGCGTTTCGAATAAGTGTTGCCTCCATCGTTGACGCCGTAGTCGTGATCGTCCCAAGTGGCCAGTAGGGTGGTGTTTGCGCGGAGTTTCCTGAAGTCCTCGACTGCTTCGAGTTCTTGATATTTCTTTTTCAGCACATCCATGTTTTTCGTGTCGCCGTAGATGTTATCGCCAAGGAAGACAAAGACATCGGGCTTCTGCGCGAGGATGGTATCGAAGATTGGTTTAACTTTCCTGCGTGGATTATTGCAGGAGCCGAAGGCGATACGCGTGATGGACTTTTTGTGATGCACATCGCTACGAGGCTCAGCCGCGAAGGTGTTGATTGGCAATAGCAGGGTTGCCAAGATGAAACTGATGCATCGCAGGGAAGTTTTTGAGTGGGTTAGAAGTTTCATTGTAGTTCGGTTAGTGGAATGGAAATAAGTCGCTCTTCTTTGTAGCCTTTTGTCTCGTAAAAACAGAGCAGGCTTTTTCCGTCTGGGGAAATTTGGGTTGCTGAGTAGGCAAATGAACCTTGAATGATCTTTTTGATCTGGAAGGTTTTTCCATGGTCGGTTGAAACGGCGATCTGGCCATTTTTGCGTCCTTCGTTTGACGGAAAGGAGGCATAGAGGCTCCACGTGCCATCTTTTTTGACAGGCCCTTTGATGAGTGATCCCATGCACTGCACTGAGGGCAAGGTGGGGTCTGTTTTGATAGGAGACCAGGTTTTACCCCCATCCTTGGAAATGCTTTTCTTGCGCGTCTTGCCACCTGCTTGATTTCTGGCAACGATCACTAAGTCGCCATTGGATGCCTCGGCGATCTGACACTCGTTAGGGAATCCTTTTTCGGGGTCGTCTAACGGCTTGCTGCGCTCCCACGTCTCACCTTCATCATCACTATGCACGACGGCGATTTCCCAGTTTCGGATGACTTTTCCACCCTTATTTTTGACGGGCACCGTTCCCCAGAGGGAGGACATGATGCGGCCCTTGTTAGGCCCATTGGTGAGTTGGATCATCCCGCCTGGAGTATTGGCATTCAGCCAGTGGGGTGGTTTTACTGAACGTGTGATGTCCACTGGTTTGCTCCATGTGAGGCCATCGTCATCGCTGTAAGTCACAAAACTGAGAACGTTGACTTTGGGGTCATCGTATCCAAGCTCGGCCATCTTAATCCAGCCGGATGCGCGCGCGTGCCGTCCATAGGGGAAGCGGGCATACATCATCATGATTCTGCCGTTGTCGAGCTGAACGGTTTGCGGATCATTGATCGAGTTCATACCGTCCTCGACCGCGACAATTTCCTTACCCCATGTTTTGCCTCCGTCGGTGCTGCGTTTGAGCACGATGTCGTTCTGGGCATGGTCGTGCAGACCGAGCCGGCGTTCAGTAAAAGCGAGGATGGTTCCTTTTTTACTAACGAGAAGCGAAGGGATTCGGTAGCCATATTTTTTAGCATTCTTACCGTGGCCCTTTTTGGGCGTGCCCTCAGGGATATCTCGGATGGAAAAAACGAGAGTGCCTTCGGAGAAAGGAATGCTTGGGACTGCCGCAGTTGTTTGGGCAATGAGACTAGGAACGGCGATGCTGATGAGCGCAGCGG
>JBMYYO010000090.1:0-13325 GCA_049609505.1 Akkermansiaceae bacterium
GGATATGTGACAAGTTTTTCAAAGAAATTGCAGTTTGGTATTTGGCGATTGAGGATTGGGGTTTAGAAAACGTTGTGCCCGCAGCTCGTGTATTGATCGATGGCCCCTCTGAGTTGGTCTTTGATTACGCAATCCCTGAGGGGATGGCGGTGGTGCCGGGATGCCGAGTAAAAATCCCTCTGAGAAACCGACCTTCCACCGGCACAGTGCTGGACGTAACGGAAGAAATGCCCACCCAGTTTACCCTGCGTGATGTGGTGGCTCTCATTGATCCCGAACCTCTCATCACTCCCGGATTGATGGACCTTGGTAAGTGGATGGCTGATTACTATGGCGCGCCGATGGAGCTAGTGATGCGCTCCCTGCTTCCCGAAGCCGTGAGGCAAGAGAGTCATTCGGAAAAAACTCGCAAAGTAGTGCACATCGATCAAAAGCCAGACGAAGAAGCACTGGAAAAGCTGGCAAAACGAGCACCACGTCAGCAGCTCATCCTTGCTTTGTTAGAGGCTGCGGGTGGAAGTTTACCACTGTCTGATCTCGGTGGCGGCTCTGTTTCCGCCTCGGTAAAATCGATGCAGAAGCACGGCTACGTCATCGTTAAAGAAGAAGCCATCCGTCGAGACCCCGACGAGGGTGAGGAGTTCTTAGAAGACAAACCGCTTACATTAAACCCAGAGCAAGCGGTGGCGATGGAGCATATCACCGAGCAGATTGGCACGCCTGAAAAACCTATATTACTCCACGGGGTGACTGGATCAGGAAAAACCGAAGTCTATCTGCAAGCAGCGCAAAAGTGCCTAGATCTGGGTAAAAGCGTGCTTGTCCTCCTGCCTGAAATCTCCCTCACGCCGCAGACGGTGCAGCGTTTCAAATCCCGCTTCGCAGCTATCCAAGACCAAGTGGCTGTGCTCCACTCCCACTTATCTCAGGGTGAGAGGTTCGACGAGTGGCACCGGATTCGATCAGGCAAGGCACGGGTAGTGATCGGTGCCAGATCTGCCGTGTTTGCGCCCCTAACAGACGTGGGTATCATCATCGTGGATGAAGAGCATGAGAACTCTTACAAACAAGACACCGCGCCGAGATATCATGGCAGAGACCTAGCGGTGCTTCGTGGGCATCTGGAAAAATGCGCTGTTTTGTTAGGCTCTGCCACCCCCTCGCTGGAATCATTTCACAATACGGAAACAGGCAAGTATCTGCTACTCAAACTCGAACAACGCGCCGATGGACAATCGTTACCAATCATCCGAGTGATCGATATGCGCATCGAGGGTAAAAAGTTCAAAGGTCAACCCACCATCCTCTCTGATCCTCTGCGTGGTCACATGGAAAAAAAACTCGCCGAGGGTGAGCAGGTCATCCTGTTTCTCAATAGACGCGGGTTTGCGAGATCGCTGCAATGCGGGAGCTGCGGGCATGTTTGTGAATGCCGCCACTGTGCCTTACCACTGACATTCCACCGCAAGGAAGAACGGTTGATCTGCCATATTTGCGGGCATCAGGCGATCACGCCAAAAAAATGCCCCGAGTGCCAAGACCCGTCGATTCGTTTTCAAGGATACGGCACCGAGCAGGTGGAAGGCGTGTTGAAAAAAGTGTTCCCGCAGGCGAGGCTGGCACGTATTGATGCCGATAGCATGAGGCGAAAAAACGCCCTGCGCGACACCTTACGGGCGTTCCGTCAGAGGAAAATCGACATCATCATCGGCACACAAATGATTGCCAAAGGGCTACACTTTCCCAACGTCACATTGGTGGGTGTGTTGAATGCAGACCTCGGGCTACACGTGCCAGATTTCCGCGCCGGAGAGCGTACCTTTCAGCTTCTAACACAAGTGGCGGGGCGTGCTGGTCGCGGCGAGCTTGAGGGTGAAGTCATCGTGCAAACATTCACGCCTCACTCACCATCCATCCAATACGCTCGGCACCATGATTTCCCTGGCTATGCCGATCAGGAACTTGAGTTTAGAAAACAATTTGGCTACCCACCCTACACCCACTGTGCGGTGATAGGCACGCGCTCCACGCATGAACGTAGAGCTGAGTTCACCCTAGAGAATTTACATAAACGGTTAGAGGTGAATCTTCCCAAAGGAATCCAGCTCGGAGAGCCTCTCCCCTCCCCGCTGACCAAGGCGCACGGACAGTTCCGCTTCCAGCTCATGCTACTAGGAGCATCCGCCCGCCAGCTCTCACGCTACATCGGACATATTCTTGATCAAACTCCCCCGCCAGAAGATGTTACGGTAGTTTTTGATATGGATGCGATGGGTTTTTAATCCGTTTGTTTGGGACAAAAAAACGTACCGTCCCAAGTGCTTTTTGCCAGACGTTTGGTCGAAAATGCTATTCTCTCCGAAACATATTGGTGCTAGGTTTTTGAATATCTCTTCATCTCTCTGTTTTTCTATCCACTCCTCCAATACACAATCAGCACACGATATAACCATCAGACTACCCTATGAATTTGCTCAAAATCAATCCAATGAAAGTTGCTCTTATGAGTGCAGCCAGCCTTGCTTTTGCTTCATCCACTAATGCAGCACTGATCGGGCTCTGGAACTTTGATGGGGATTATGCCAATGACGTTAGCGGAGGCTCTACTATTGATGCTTCAAATGACGCTGCTAACTCGCCTGGCTCATTTATCAACACGACTATTGATGGAAATGCAGCCACAGTTCTAGACTACTCCGCAGCTGCTAGCGGCTCATATTTTGAGGTCACCAATGACGCGGCTGCCAACGCGGGAGGCACAGCCACAAACAACTACTCCATCGTCATGGATGTCTATTTTGACGACGTGTCAGCAGGGTTCCACTCGCTACTCTCCACGGGGAACTTTGGTGATGTGGACATGTTTGTCAGAGACAATGGTGATCTTGACTATTCATTCAGTGCACCAAACGCAGTTGGTGCTATTTCCTCAGGTCAATGGTATCGTATTGCCGTTACCCGTGAAGCTGGTGCAAACATCCTTGTCTATATTGATGGGTCTTTAGCCATTACTCACAATGCCTACGGTGTTGACGATGGAGATTACCGAATTAATGGCACTTGGCGTCCGTTTTCCGACAACAGTGGCGACACCAATGACATGCAAATGAACAGCCTTGCTTACTATGACAACGTTCTCACTCCCGCTGAGATCACTACTCTGGCAGGTGCCAGCGCGGCAGGAATTGTGCCCGTCCCTGAGCCTAGCTCCTCAGCGCTGCTCGGACTTGGTTGCCTTACCTTGGTTATCCGTCGCCGCAAGTAAACTTGCATTGCTGGGGAACGGCAATTTTTTCTCCACTCATCCTCAGCTCTGTGAGGCCGCTCTGGATGCGTGTATTTTCCAAGATTGATCTTTGGTTTTTTGATTTTGCCATTAGAAACAGGCATGGCGTTTCTTGAACTCAAAGATGTCCGCACACACTTCCCTGTAAAAAAGGGCATGTTCAGCAGCACGGTGGCGGATGTGGTGAAGGCGGTCGATGGCGTAAACTTGGAAATCAACCAAGGTGAGATCCTTGGCTTGGTCGGCGAGTCTGGCTGCGGTAAATCCACGCTCTCGCGCACCATCATGCAGCTCATCCCCTCAACCAGTGGATCAGTGGTGCTTGAGAACGAAGATCTTACCCGATTACCAATGAGTGAGGTGAGGCGGAGAAGATTGGATTTTCAGATGATCTTCCAAGACCCTTACGCATCGCTAAACCCAAGGATGACGGTTTACTCCACGCTCTCAGAGGCTATCCGCCAGCGCCACCCAGGACTCAAGGGACCGATGCTTGATCAAAAAATTGCTGAGCTCATGCAGCGAGTGGGGCTGGATCAGCGGTTTATGCGTAAGTATCCTCATGAGTTTTCAGGAGGACAACGGCAGCGGATAGCCATTGCACGTGCCCTTGCACCCGAACCAAAACTCATCATCGCGGATGAGCCAGTGAGTGCTCTGGATGTGTCTATTCAGTCGCAAATCCTCAATCTATTGTTAGAGCTGCGAAAGGAGCTAAACTTAACGATGATTTTCATCTCTCACGATCTCTCGGTGGTGCGTTATCTCTCAGATAATATCGCAGTTATGTATAAGGGGCAAATCGTGGAATACGGCGAGGCTGAAGATGTTTTCAACAATGCCCAACACGAATACACCAAGAAACTGTTAGAGGCTATTCCTCATATTGAGTCGAAGGCAGCATCCATCGCATAGCAGCCTCCACCACATACCCGATCGTGATGTCTCGCAAGCGCGCCAAGCTCCACCACTATCTAATTTACGGAGTCTATCGTGCCTTCGAGGGCACTCTCCGGATTTTTCCAATGGAGCTCGTCTGCCTGATCGGCGGCCTACTTGGAAACATCACATGGCTGCTCATGCCGGGCAGAAAACGCACGGTTATTCGCAACTTGCAGATAGCATTTGGCAAAGAGCTTTCCAAGCAAGAGATCAAGTCACTATGCAGAAGAACATTCCAAACAACGGGCAGCAATATGATCGCCAGCATACGGGCTGTGTTCCTCAGTGATGACGAGCTAAACGAGAGAATTACCTTTGAAGGTAGAGAACACGTGCAAGAGTTGATCAATAATGGCGAAGGCTTCATCGGTCTGCTAGCCCACATGGGAAACTGGGAACTGCTCGCGCAACTGCAACGCTCCCGCTACGGCATCCCTGCCTTTGGTGGTATGTATCGCCCCCTTGATAACCCACTGATGGATCGCTTGATCAAACGCAGAAGGGAAAAATCAGGTGCCCGGCTCTTCAGCCGTCGCGATGGTTTTTTCAAGCCCACAACCCACCTCAAGGAAGGAAAACCACTGGGGATTTTTGCTGATCAACATGCTGGCAAACACGGCGTGGCGGTTCCTTTATTTGGCAAACTCACATCGATGACAAACCTGCCCGCGATCCTCCACCTGCGGACGGATGCTCCACTTGTTCCGCTTTCAGTTTCTACAGTGGGGCTTGGGCGATGGAAGCTCAGAGTTCACCCACTGGTGCAGCCACCCGCTGATATTGAGGCTAATACAAAAAGCTTCGTGCTTGCCACTGCCTCCGCTTACGAGCAAGTGATGCGTGACAGCCCAATGGATATATTGTGGATGCACAACTACTGGCGTGTGGGAAATAAGCAGCCGCTAAAAATAGATGGCGCTAAGCGCGCTCCCGTCAAACCTCTCGGCACTGGTGCTTCTCAGCCATTCCGCGTGCTGATCTATGCCCCTGAGCAGCAAGTTACGGACACAGCTCTTAGTGAGATCTGTGATCGACTGCGCGGCTCGCGAATAGACATCCACCTAACAGTTATTAGAGAGAGTATTCCTGCCTCTGAAAGATTCGATGGTCACATCACTCCACCTGTTGCGAGCGATCCTCCATACATGCTCACGCAGTCTATCGAGCAGCGGCTAAACCAACAAACCGAACCAATCGACTTAGCACTTGATCTCACACCTGATGCATCCGGCGCTAAGCGCATAAAAGATGCCAGCGTTTTCCCCACCTGCGCTCTGCAAGGTCCATTTCAGGCTAAGACTACACGGAAAGCATTCGCCTCAGGCATACCCGAGAACGAAACCGAACGGCTGTCTGTTTTCCTAGAGTCGCTAGGTCTCAATGCCAAGTAACGCATCCCCCCCTACCCCATGGCAAAAGCAGGCATCATCTCCGTTTCCAATCTGCCCAAGGGATTGACGGGGCTTTGTGTGGCAAGCTTAGGCGATCCTGTGCGCACGCACTTATGTGATCCAAGCAACCTATGGCAACCCGAAGGTGACACGCTCAAGCTTGGCTCACGCTCCACAGTGACCCTCATCCACATCAACGGCAGCGCTTATGTGCTCAAGCAATACAAGGCACTTTCATTACGGCGGCGCATCCGCTACGCACTTACGCGCAGCCGAGCAAAACAAAGCTGGGAAGTGGGACTTGCCATGGTGGATGCTGGTGTAAGCATCGCTCAGCCCCTAGCACTCATTGAGGAAAAAACATGCGGTATTCCTGCTCGTGCCGCGTTACTGTTAGAGCACATCGATGGGCTAGATCTTCTCACGCATGCTAACAAATTCACCCGTGAAGAGCTGGAAGAAATTGCAGTCAAGCTAACTGATGTTTTCAGCTGCATGAAGGAAAACCTCATCACTCATGGCGATATGAAAGCCTCCAACATCATTATCGATAAAGAACTAAGACCTTGGCTGATTGATATCGATGCCGCCGTGATTCACCGCAGCCGTGCGAGTTTCCAAAAGCTGCGCACCAAAGATCGAGATAGGTTTATGAAAAATTGGCAACAGCAGCCGGAAGTGGCGCAGGTTTTTGCCGATGTTTTTGGTAAAAGCTAGCGGCTCTCGCGGAAACTGCCTGCCAGAATGCTAAGTTCTCACGGCAGCGTTTACGCCAGTCGGCTCCCAGATACTCGCGTAAGAACGTAACCACATCGCGGTTCGTAAGCTCCGCATCGAGGGCTGAAAAATAGAGTGCCCCCAGATCTTTCACCAGCCAGCGTCTTGGCACCTTGCTGCGAATTTGTGCCCGATGCAGATCTAACAACGGCAACCGTAGTACCTCCCCTGCCCACTGCTGCCAGTCCCGCTCGGCAATGTGAAAGTGGCATAAATAAAAATCCCGATGATTCATCCCCGCTCCGTGCATTTTTTTGGCGGCCTGAGCGACGGTTTTGATGATCTCTTTTCTAAGCCGCCAGCGAGCTTTTCTTGTTAGATCTGTTAAACCTCCGATGTCTTTGAGGAAATCCTCCACCTCCACGCGCTCATCCAGAGCTTCCATGATGACGAAGGATTCCCGTTTCGCTGGATTGCTCCCGCGTGTTCCTTTGCCTACGATTTTTACGGTATCCACCCCACAGGATTCTAACAAATCGACCGCGAGCCACTCGTTGGAGGCATCCACCACGGGAAGTTTAAGAGAAGTCAGATTCTTAAATATTTCCCCCCAGCCAATGCCGCTGTGGAGTTTGGCAAAGTATTGTTTCCCTCCGTGGGAAAACATCAAGGTGCGGCGCCCTTCTTTCTCACGGAAGATTTCTCCATCCAGCTCCATCACCGCATCAAATGAGCCGTTGAAGCGGTCTTGGAGTTCAGGAGCAATATCAAACATCACAGCACAGACAGATCAACCCGCCGCTAGGTGAGAGTCAAGCACAGGGCGAGTTAGCCTGAGATCTTTTGGACAGGATTAACACGATTAACAGGATTTTCATGGACGATGAAACTAGGCAAACACCACTCTTTGGGTGTTTTTTTGCATACTCTTTGGAGGTTCCCTTTAATATAAAGATCATTGCCGACTTTTCCTAATCCTGTAAATCGTGTCAATCCTGTCCAAAATGGCTGGGCAATCTGCGTGTTGCTCAAGCTATTACACTTGACGTTTCCGATGACAATTGTAGGCTCTAACCATGAAGAGTTTATTATTACTTGCTCTTGGTTTTGCTTCCGTTGCCTCTACGTATGCGCGGACACCTTCCCATGTGAAGGATATGACCGAAATCGAAGAAATGTCCGCCAAGGCCGCTGAAACGGGTAAGAGCTTGGTGTTTATCTTTACATGAGGCGCGGGATGAGGACCTTCCTTGGCTGCCCGTGAGATGGCCTATGCAAAATTTCGTTCCAAGTACTGCGTGATTGGTATCCCTGTGAAGCAGGTAAAAGCCGCAGAACCACTCCTATCCCCATTGACTCTGACTGAGTATCGCTGGCCGGCTGGGATTAAAAACAAAACTCTCCCCATCGCCGTCGTCACCGATCCCACTCAGACGGTGAGCTATGGTGTTTTCGATATGAAATCACTCGGAAAAAGGGAAACCTACAAAGAAATCGGCAATCGAATTAAGGCCGTCAAAGCGGGACAGAAAAATCCTCATCCGGAGCAGCCGTGGTTGCAGTTCATTACCAAAGACAAGCCGATCAACGGCAACTTTGAAAAAATGATCGATAATGAGAAGTTCAGCTTTCAACCGAGAACTTTGAACCAGAACAACAAAAACCCTCGGAAACCTAAGGAAGTGGAACTCAAAACCCTAAGCAAAGGTGCTAGGGATTACGTCAAAGCAATGGCTGCCAAATCTGGCGCAGGTGCTGGGGCAGGAGTTGCCGATGCTAAGGACGATGAGGACAAGCCAGAGCGCAAAATGGAATCTTGGCAAAGCGCAACATCTTCCAAAACGATCCAAGCCCAATTTGTTTCGCTCAAGGATGGCCAAATCACCCTGAAGCAAGCTAATGGCAAGGTCGTAACCTTTGATCTCTCTCGCCTCAGCGACAAAAGCCAGCAGCGAGCAAAAGAGTTAGCTGGAGAATAGTAGCTAACAAAGCGGCACGATCAACGGGGCATCCCTATCCGCGATGCTCCCTTGTTTCTGGTCGATTCACCAAGCATGGATTAGCCTGTTTTGGATTAGCCTTGGCAGGTGATTCTGGTGTGGGCAGTATTTGCCTAGGTAGCCATGAACTTAGCCATTTTTATCCAGCATTATTTCCCATACGGGGGGCTTCAGAGGGATGCTATGCGATTGGCAACGGCTGCCCATGAGTCGGGTGACAAAGTGACCTTAGTGGCGTCCACTTGGGATGGCCCTAAGCCCGACAACATACCTGTCCGACTCCTCAACAGCGGCGGCGGTAGCAATCATGGGAAGGTTTCGCGTTTTGCAACAGACTGCCTTGCGGTGCTGCCGGAGTATGACGTGTGTATCGCGTTCAGTCGGGTGCCGGGTGTTCCGTTTCATTTCTGTGGCGATACCTGTGTGCGAGAGCGTGTGCTACGAGACAAACCTGCGGTGGCACGCCTGCTTCCTCGGTATCGCGCTCTGCTTGCCAATGAGGAAGCCGTGTTTGGGGCATCAAGTGATACTCATATTTTTTTCCTCTCCGAGCATGGGATTCCACCATATAAAAAACACTACGGTCTGCTGCCTGAGCGGTTTACGGTTTTGCCTCCTTGGCTAAAAAAACCGATCACCCAGCAAAGCGATCGGCAGGAAACACGACAGCGCCTTTGCGCAGAAATGGGCATACGGCAAGACGAGCCTTTGCTGTTATTTGTAGCATCTAACTACCGCTGCAAAGGACTGGATCGCGCCATACAAGGCGTGGCTCAGAGCCAAGCAAAACCTATCAACCTTGTGGTCTGCGGGGATGACAAGACGGCGGACATGAAGCAGCTCGCCTCTGAGTCTGGTGTCAACATCGTGTTCGCTGGAGCGCGCGATGATGTGGACGAATGGATGCTCGCGGCAGATATGCTGATTCACCCCGCCCGTATGGAAGCCGCAGGAATGGTCCTCACCGAGGCATTGGTGCAGGGGCTACCGGTGCTCTGCACTGAGAACTGTGGCTATGCAAAACACATCGCGGATGCTGGATCGGTAGTTGTTTCTGAAGATGCAGGGGCACAAACCATTGCACAAGGCATTGACAAGATCCTCGCAGAGAGAGTAAAGCTCTCCGCCGCAGCGCTCGACTGGGTGGACAGCGAAAACCGATTCCAAACCGGTGAGACCATCCTCAACACCATGCGCCAATCCACCACCATCTAACAACCATGAGTTTCATCGATCAGGACTGGAAGGAAACCCTCACCCGTGAGGGGCTTATTACGTTTGATGATTGGTGGGACATCCAGGCAGAAGCCGTAGAGCCTACTAATGAACGTGGCGGCTGGAGTAACGTCATCACTCATACTTGCCAAGATGGCACCGTGCTCTACGTGAAGCGACAGGAGAATTTCTTCCCGCAGAACAAGCTAAAACGGCTGCTACGCAAGCTCACCTTCGCGCTGGAGTTTCAGAATTGGAAGGTGATGAAGCAGAAGGGCATCAACGTTTACAAGCTGGTGTATTTTCAAACTCGCAAGATAAACGGAAACCGCCAAGCGGTATTGGTCAGCGAGCAGTTAGAGAACTACACATCGATGTTTGAGCTCATGGAGCACTGGCAAGCGAACGGCTGGCCAGATACAGCTACGCGCAGGCGCATTCTGGAGCCGCTGATTTGCCACATCCGTAAAATGCACCAAGCTGGGATTCTGCACAATGCGCTGAGCGGTATGCACGCATTCCTAAACATCCCAATCATCGAGGGCAAGGCTGTGATTCCTGACACGGTAGTTCCTGCCTTTATTGATTTTGAGGGAACCAAAAAACTTAGTAGCAGTTCAGACATGGGCGTGATGCGTGACCTCCTCTCACTGAACCGCCGCCTTCCAGACTGGCCTAACAAAGACCGACTGTGGTTCTATCTAAAATACCTAGAGGCTGAGAAACTCACTCCGGAATCAAGGGAGCTCCTAACAAGATTTCTCAAACGCACACGCAAGTTACAGCTCCGCCCCTGACGCACACTCCCCCATGAACTTGGAAACAATCACAACAAAGGAATATGACGCCCTGCTGGCTAGCGGTAGGAGCATCGATGTAAAACATGGCTACCCAAAAGTGATTTTGCATGATGACGGCACGGTGACCAAGCTCTGGACAAATCGATTCAAGCTGTTCTCCACCTCCCATTTCTCGCCCTATGCAAAACGATTTGTGGATGTTGCCAACAAGCTCAACGAGTTTGGCATTGCCACTCCAGAGGTATTCCAGCACGCACAAATAGAAGGCACGAGGGTGCAACTGGTGCGCTACCGTGAGCTACCGGGCAGAAGCGTACGGGACGTGATTCATCAGTCGCCTGATGAGCTAGATGTGCCCGCACTGGCTCAGTTTTACTATGATCTCCACGAGCAAGGCATACTCTACCGCAGCATTCATTTTGGGAATGTGATCGTTTGTGATGCAGGTGGGTTTGGCCTGATCGATTTCACGAATACCTATTTCTATCGCAAGCCCATTTCTGCGTTGCGTAGAGCAGCCAATGTAGGCACTCCGCTGCGCTACCAAGATGATATTGAGGCGATGAAAGACGCCAACATGCCAATGCTGATAGATTCGTATCTAAAAATCTATCAACTAGACGCGCGGCTGAAGGAGAAGTTCTTAGCGCGTGTTCAAAAGAGGATCAATGCGTAGCCCGGCGGACTCGATTTCTCTCTGGAGCGTTGTTTGGAATGCCTGCCACTCCTGATCGTTCAGCACATCTGGATTGCACTTGGTGTGCATCCGGTGCATTCGCTGCCAGAATCTCGCCTTCACGTAGGATGTTGATGTTTTGACCTCAGGATCGATCCACCAGATTTCGCCCTGCACATCCACCATGATGTTGCTGAGGTGGAAATCTATAAACAACACGCCCTCTTTTGCCATGACGACAAGTTCCTTAGCTAGCTGATCTAACATAGCTTGGCGTTGCGCCATTTCTGCCTGTGTGAAAACATCCAGAAAGTCTCTCGCATCCTCAAGAAACTCATAAAGGTATGCCGATTCATATTTCCCCCTCGGTGAGAAAACCAAAACATCAAGCGGCGCGGGCGTGTGCAGGCCGAGAGCGGCGATGGTGCAGGCTGATTTGTGTTGTTTATGCGCCTTGGTTTGCTTCAGCAACCCACGCATGATGGTCATAAGAGTTCCTTTGTTAGGGAACATTTTAACCGCCACCCCATCGTTCATGCGCAGTAATGCGGAGGGGACGGATGGATCCTCATGGATCATTTCTCCGTCGCGCAAGTAGCTACTGGCATTGGCAAACACGGTGTGAGAGTGACGAGTAGGTGCCCATTTCTCAAGTAGAATCAGGGGGAGAAACCTGAGAATTTTTTCCACTCAACTGCTTCGCGGTGATTGCAAGTTGATGGGAATCAAGCTATAAGCCGCGGCGTGAGCAATGCGCCTAAGATCAACATCGTCGCCCGGACCAATGGGGTAGGCCTAGATCGGGATGTGGATCTCATTCGTGATATTTTATCAGACGCGGGTATGGAAGTAACCGTTTCTCATTGCCGTGGCATCTCCCCTCTCCGTTGCTGGTTTGCAGGCAAGCGGGAGTTCGATGCTAACATTTTTATGGAGCGCGTTTTTCAGCGCTGGCTGGGCAAGGCGCGGCAGAACATCTTGATTCCCAACCAAGAGAGGTTTCCTCGCCGGCATCTTGGGGTGTTGCGCCATATCGATCACATTTTCTGCAAAAGTCGGCACGCTGAAGAAATTTTCAGAGAGTATGGCACGGTGCATTTCACGGGCTTCACCTCGGTCGATATGAACGAGCCAGACGCTCAGCCTGATTACCAAAAGTTCCTCCACCTCGCGGGGAAAAGTACCCTCAAGGGGACGGAAACCATTTTGTCACTGTGGGAAAAGCATCCAGAATGGCCGCAGCTAACACTGATCCAATGTGAGGAAAACGCGCCAGCATCCGTGCCAGACAACGTCCGTTTGCTATCGGGCTACCTTGCTGAGGAGGAGATCATTCACCATCTAAACACGCACGGCATTCACCTATGCACCTCGCTATCCGAGGGCTGGGGGCACTATATTGTGGAAGCGATGAGCTGCGGAGTGGTGGTGGTAACTACCGATGCACCACCGATGAATGAGCTGATCACCCCAGCACGTGGAGTTCCCATTCCTGCCCATCGGCATGAGCCGAGGCACTTGGGGCAGAACTTCTATATTGACCCACAAAAGCTGGAGTCACAGATTCAGCAGCTCCTGATGATGCCATCTGCTCAGAAGGAATCGATTGGAGCCGCTGCTAAGGCATGGTTTCAAAACAACCAAACAGCATTCCCAAAACGCTTCACCGATACCCTCTCCCAAATTTTACAACAATGAACATCAACCACTCACTGCAATATCGACCAGACATTGATGGACTGCGGGCATTAGCCGTATTACCCGTCGTTTTGTTTCACGCCAATCTAGGTTTCCCCGGTGGATTTGTTGGGGTGGACGTTTTTTTTGTGATCTCGGGGTTTCTCATCACCTCAATCATCGCGCGGGATATTAAAAAGGGAACCTTCAGTATGCCCTACTTCTGGGAGCGGCGCATCCGGAGGATTTTCCCAGCAGCGGCCGTGCTGACGCTTGTGACCTTAATTGCAGGTGCCTTTATTTTACTCCCAGGGCAGCTTGAAGATCTCGGTAAGGCATCGGTGGCGCAAATGTTTATGGTATCTAACTTCTACTTCTGGCAACAGGATGGATACTTTGCTGGGCCATCGGACTTTGAGCCTATTCTACACACTTGGTCGCTGGCGGTGGAGGAGCAGTTTTATTTTATTTTCCCAATTCTACTTGTGCTGCTCTACAAGAAAATCAGCTCATCGGGAGTGATTCGCAGTCTCTTGATGGTGCTCTTACTCGCCTCGTTGGCATTGAGTATCTATGGTGTGCACCACTTCCCTACCCCTACGTTTTACCTGCTACCAGCGC
>JBMYYO010000091.1:0-13259 GCA_049609505.1 Akkermansiaceae bacterium
AGTATAATTAGTTGACCTCATATCAGATGTTACTTGATGGGAGATCATTAGGAACAGCTAAAGAGTAGAGTTGTTCCCCTTGTGTATGGGGCGATTCTAGCGGCATCACACATGCCGCGCAAGAGTGAAGTTTGTTAGGACGTGTTTATATTTTCTCTTTCAAGATGACCTGAAGGTTTTACCAAATCACGACATATTATACCAATGAGGAAAAATTTCTGAGTGTTTTGTTCAAAAAAAAATGGCTCCTTGGAGTAAACCGAGGAGCCGTGATTTTTTAAGCCTTCTGAAGGGTTTGGCTAGAAAGGAATGTCATCACCCTCTTCAGTGAAGTTTTGTGCGGGTGAGCCACCTTGTGCTTGTTGTTGCTGCTGTGGTGCTGCTTGGGCATTCTGCTGCTGTGGTGCGTGACCGCCACCACCTTGCTGATGTCCGCCGCCGCCACCACCGCCACTTCCGAGCAGTTGAATGTTTTCACCGACCACGCGGAGTTTGCTGCGTTTCTGGCCAGTGTTTTTATCGTCCCATGTATCTAACTGGAGGCGACCTTCCACAAAGAGTGGGCGACCTTTTCCGCAGTATTGGCTGACGATTTCTGCGGTGCGTCCCCAGAACGTGATATCAACGAAGGTGACTTCCTCAATCTTCTCGCCATTTTCACCCGTGCGCACGCGGTTCACAGCAAGACCAATCTCGGTAACTGCTGTGCCTTTGGGGGTGTAACGGAGCTCGATGTCACGGGTAACATTACCCATGAGCATTACTTTGTTAAAACTAGCCATGACGAGGAGTTTAGACAAGCTCACCCTCGGGGGGCAAACTCAGAATCGAAGAATATTGCGTTTACCAATTAACCCAAGCGCTGGTAGTGCTGGAGGTAAACGTTATCGTTTAGGCTGAGCTCTTCTTGAATCTTTTCAATGGACTCAGGTGCTGCTTCAAAAATGTAGTTGATGTAGTGCCCGCCATCAAGGTGACGTGCATTGTAGGCAAACTTGCGGCGGCCGAGCTGCTGGATCTCATCCATCTTTGCTCCTTTGCCTTCCATTTCCTTGGCTACGGCTGACACGAGGTCACCGAGGCTGTCTTCTTGGCCTTGTGCATTGAGGACGATCAGGCCTTCATATTTTCTACTCATCTGATTTAGTTTGGTTAGATTTCAGTTGGATGTTTCAGTTAGATTACTCTATGGTGGGTCTTGGCTGGTCACCGGTGTCGGGTTTGACGTTGGTGTCAGCGGTAGGTTTTTTCCGCGTGTTATGGGTATTGGCGGCTGCTGCTACCCCTGCGGAGAGCGCAAGCTGAACAGCTTCGGCAGCAGTTGCAAGCGTGTTTTCTAATTCATTTTGCTCATCGGTGGAAAATTTGCCCAAAACGTGACCTACCATGCTGTTTTTGGTGGTATTTCCTATGCCGACTTTGAGGCGTGGGAAGCGATCGCTCCCCAAGTGGGCTATGATTGATTTGATTCCATTGTGCCCGCCGGCAGACCCCGCCATGCGGAACCGAAGAGTGCCGAATGGGATAGCGACGTCATCGTAAACAACGAGAACTTCTTCTGGTTGCCATTTGTAGAACCGCATTGCTGCTCCCACAGAAAGGCCACTTTCGTTCATAAAGGTCTGAGGTTTCATCAGGATGGCACCTGATTGAGGAATCTTAGCCACATGCGCACGCCACTTCAGATGATTGGCTAGCTGCGCACCGTAACCAGCCGCCAACTTATCCACCACCATAAAGCCAACATTGTGCCGAGTGTTCTCGTATTTCTGCCCCGGATTCCCGAGGCCAATAATGAGTTTGATGGATGACATGGGTGCTAGGTTAGTTCCTAGTTACAAAACTCCAAATAAAAACAGCCCCGCATCAAAGTGATGCGAGGCTGTAGAAATAGTGTGAGTGAGCTGATTACTCAGCTGCTGCTGCTTCTTCTTCTGCTGGCTCTTCGCTAGTAGCTTCATCATCACCAGCTTCTTCGCTCTTAGCAGTACGAGTTTTGGCAACAAGAGCTACCACAACATCGCTGTTAAGCACTGGTGTGACACCTTCTGAGAAGGTGATCTCACCAACGTGAAGGGCATCACTAACTTCGAGGGCGCTAACATCGGCTTCAACTGTCTCTGGAAGGTCTTTAGGAAGACAGCGGACCTCAAGGTTGTGAACCATTTGCTCAAGAAGACCTCCAGCTTTAACGCCCTCAGCCTCACCCGTAAGAACAAGCGGGAGACTTGCGTGAATCTCGGTCTTTTCATCAATCGCGAGGAAGTCAATGTGGAGAATCTCGTTGGTAAGCGCATTGTGCTGCACGTCCTGAAGGAAAGCGAGCTGAGTATTGCCGCCTTCTAGCTCAAGGTTGACAAGAATACTGTCAGACGCTGCGTTTTTCAGCATGTCTGAAAATGTCTTGGCGTGGACTTTGACGTTGCGGTTTTCACTTCCACCACCGTAAATAACGGATGGGATGAAACCTTCACGGCGCATTTGTTTGAGAACGCCTGAACCCGTGCGGGCGCGCTCTTCGGCTTGTAATGTTTGTGGTTTAGCCATGTCTATGATTGGTTGAGATGGTTGTTAAATAGTAGTTGTTAGTTGGTTTATTCAGGCAAAAGCCATGAATAGATGGTGGTGAGCAGACCGGAAATTGTTGGCTACGGGTAGTAGAGAGTCGATGATTTCATCACTGACTCAGTGAGTGAGTAAGTCGCCAACGGCGCCCGGCGGGGCGGGTCTTTACCATCTTAGGCGTCAATGTCAAAGAGAGAAGTGACAGATTTTCCATCACTAATACGGCACATGGCATCGGCCATCAGTCCAGCGATGGACACAGCCGTCACTTTTTCGCCGCTCGCCTGTGGCACGGAGTCTGTGGTAATCACTTCTTTAATGGGAGATTCGAGGATGCGTTGGCGCCCCATATCACCCAAGACACCGTGGGAAACTCCTGCGTAAATGCTGGCTGCACCGTGCTCCTTGAGGATTTTTGCTGCTGCGCAAAGGGTCCCTGCTGTTTCCGTCATATCATCGACAATAAGCACATTACGGCCATCGACATCGCCGATGACGTTCATTGCTTCCACCTTGGTGGCGCTGACTCGATGTTTAGCTACAATTGCAAGTTCGGCACCAAGTTTATCCGCGTAGGAGCGTGCCATTTTCACCCCGCCGACGTCAGGAGACACCACCGTCAAGTTACTAGCATCATCGCCATGGGTTTCCCGAAGGTGCTTGATAAAGACAGGCTTAGCGTAGAGGTGATCTACTGGAATATCGAAAAATCCCTGAATCTGAGCTGCATGCAGATCCATGGTAAGGACCCGATCTACTCCCGCAGCCTCAATAAGATTGGCCACAAGTTTCGCAGTGATCGGCACTCGCGGCTGGTCTTTACGATCCTGGCGCGCGTAGCCGAAAAATGGCATCACAGCAGTTATGCGCCCCGCACTCGCGCGCTTCGCCGCATCCACCATGATAAGCATCTCCATCAGGTTATGATTGGTGGGAGGGCATGTTGGCTGAACCAAAAAGATGTCCTCACCTCGGATGTTTTCGTTGATTTGGACAAATGTTTCGCCATCAGGAAACGAGGTGACATTGACATCAGCCAACTCTTGACCGAGGTGGGATGCAATGTTTTCCGCCAGTGTAGGGTGCGCCTTACCGCTGAAGATTTTCATAGATCAAGAATCGTGAGAAGGTGGCGATAGTGTGACATTATTCGCAGATGGCAATACCAAACACAACCAATCCTCTAGAATGAGTGCCTTAGGTCAAAAGACTTGTAGAAATCACTTTGCTCCGCGCCCAAACAAGACGGCTGGAACCGTCATGATCAAGAGCTTCAAATCAAGCCAGAGCGACCAGTTATCAATGTAATCGAGGTCCATCTTCACCCAATCCTCCCACTCGGTAATGGTGTTTCGGCCACCAGCCTGCCAGGTGCAGGTGATCCCAGGCTTGACGCTCAGGCGGCGACGGTGCTCAGATTTTTCAAACTCAACAACTTCGTAAACAGGCAGAGGCCGAGGGCCAACCAGGCTCATATCACCAGTGAGAACATTCAGCATCTGGGGTAACTCATCAATGCTCCACTTACGTAGGAAGCGAGCGAACGGGAACACACGCGGATCGTTTTCAAGTTTAAATACAGGACCGCTCATCTCGTTGCCCATTTCTTCTTTCACCTCAGCGAGCTTAGCCTCAGCGTCAGGAACCATGGTGCGGAATTTCCACATCTTAAATGGTTTACCATACTTTCCGGCTCGATCCTGCCGGAAAAAAACAGGAGCTCCTGGGCTGGCTAGTCTGATGCCGATCATCGCAAAAAGCCATGCAGGAGAGGTAAAGAGGATAAAGAAAAACGCACCTATTCTGTCCATTAAAGCCTTAGCCAACAGCGCCCAAGAAAGCTCAGGGGTAGTGCGCAGAACCAGCATGGGTTTCCCCCCAAGATTATCAAAAGTAGGACGAGATACTTGAGTTCGAATAAACCCAGCAGAAACCCACGCTTCAATACCTTGTTTTTCGCACATTTCCACAGTGCGGGAAATTTTTACAAAAGCAGCATCACGAGCAGATATAACAACCCTCTGCACCGCATGCTCCTTAAGTATTTTCTCAAGCTCGGTTAAATCTCTGCTTTGAAGATCAAACTCCTCCACTACGTGCCAATAGTCGGTCACCTCATCAGGCATTGATGCGATCAACTCCTTAATGTCGCTTATACTTCCAGCAACAACGACACGTTCACGGCTACCTTCCTCAATCGCCCTTTTCCTCAACGATTTTCTAACAACACCATCTCGAATCAGGAGTAGGAAGGCAGCTATGGCAAATGCAACAATCAGGACTATTCGACTTGATGGCTCAACCTTTACAAACACAACCATCACCCCAATTGCCATGCCTATTATCACAAGGCACTGGAGCATCTGAGTCAGTGACTTCGCTATCGTTTTGCGCATCATGTTCCGGTAGAATCCAAACAACTCCAGAATAAGCGGAGTGAATGGCACAACAATGAACAATAGCCAGCTAATTTGGTTGAGACCTATTTCAGAACCATCACCCAAACCCATCAGCGGCCGCAAGAGTGGGCGAATTTTATCACCAATCCAAAACGCAACAAAAACTAAAAAAGCGTCACATATTTGTAACGCTTGAATTGAGAACTGTTCTCTCTGTTTTGATCCTTGCATAATAGTTCAAAAAATATTCATCTGCGACCTATTGATCAACAACCAATGGTATCATTTTTTTTACAAACGATTGTAGCATCTTCTCAGATTCCTCAAGAGTGTGGGCTCGCGATGGATCCATCAAACCTTGCTGTGCATATACCTCAGTAACCGGCATCGAGAAAGTAGCGTAGGCCCACTGCTGATCGTGCCCCTTAAGAACACGATCCTTCATATCAGCCCATGTGCGACCATAATGGCTTTCAGTGATGGTGCTGTGCCCAAAGAACGTGTAATATTGCACCCGTTGGGTTTTGATCTGCACGCCGTCTTCTCGCTTGCGAGTTGTTTCGCAGACTATTTCGCGAAACGGCATATCAGAACCATCAGCGAGTATATTTTTAATGACAATCGTGCGCTCTTTTACAAAATTCCAACCTTGGGACCGCAAACACCTCTCCGGCCTGTGAATGCTATTATTAATATCTTTACCTGAAAACACCACAGACACCTCAATGAAAGGTTGATTGACGCTCGATATGTCAGCATATTTAATGCGTTCAAATTCAGTGTCTTTTGCTAGAATATTATATTCTTCTCCTGTCACCTCGACTCGCTGACCACGGAAGCTCTCAAACTCCATGGGAAGATGACGAGCTAGTCTAGATAGTTTCATTTCACCAGCCTTGGGCAAGAACCATACGCCAGAGTAACCAACCAGCAGAACTCCAGCTAAAATATATAGTCGTTTCTTCAACATGTTCATATTAACGTTGTATTTAGTTTGGTAAAAGTGTCCCGTTACTGGATCCTCTTCTTCACAACTCTACGGTTTTGTTTCCAGTTCAATAGCTTATCAATCAAAAATAACCCAGAAAGGGCAATTGGGAAGAAAAACAGCAACCCTGCCCAGTCGTGATATGCTCCTGCTGCAAACCTACTGAAACCCATCTCCGCCAGCACAATAATGGTAAAAATTCTCAAAAAATTCGCTATGAGTGCTAGAGGGAGAGAACAAGCAAAAAGAAGAGCTTTTTTCCATAACTCCTTCTGCGTATAGTATGCGTAAATAGCAGAAATCATCACAAGCGCCATGAGCGATTTGATACCACTACACCCTTCTGCTATATTTAGCGCGTCCCAGTCATCTGCAGCAGGAGCAATGTTGTTTCCTGTGTTAACTAAATCCATGCCGAAAAACTTGCCCACAAGGAAACATGATTTCGTCACGATAAGCTGCAGTCCATTAGTCGCTTGTTGCAGCCCAGGCACTGAAATAGCAAACCACCAAAAGAACGCTGGAAAAAACATGTGGCGAGCAACCCTCCAGCCATAAAGATACACAATACTTCCAGAGATTAAAAAGGGCAACCCAATAATAGGAAGACGAGGCTGCAGAGTCCTAACAGAAGCAACATATAACAACACTGCGAAAACAACACCAAAAAGCCCCACCCAATGACCTTTTTGAGGTTCATTTTTCATTTTATTCCACGCCATCATTACGAACGCTACAAAAAGAAATGGAACAGCCCAACCGTGGACAAAGTCCTTCTTCCAAGCATCGGCCATGTATAGAAGCAACCTCGCGTTGGAGGTAGATGTGTTAGGGTATGCAGGAATGACTATCCAATAGGCAATCATCGTTAAAACAATGATGCAAAGTGGTACGTAATAACCTTTTTGATTTATTTTTTTAATCATGATAATGTGCTTATTTATGCCTGCCGCTTGTCCATGGCGTCCATTTCTTTCTTGGAAGATAACATGTATACGAGGATAATGACAAAAACACCAGCACTATAAAGAATAATAAATTCCCAAAACAAGCTAACAATCCATGCCAAAGAAATTCCGAGCCGATAGACGGGCTCATCAATGTAAATACCTACCGCCTTTTTTATTTTCCACCACAATGTATGGGTTCTCGGGTCTTTTTGAGTTCTATCAGCTTGATACACCACCAATTCCTTCAGCCACATCCAAACGCTAAGAGTAACTCTCAGGAAAAGCACACACAGAAGGACTCTAAGAGTATAGTCCGGCTTATGCGCGAAATAAGGAAAATAGTAGTGTCCTGCTGCAAACGCCATAACACATGGGAACATCATCCCTGATCCAAGGTCGCATATTTTATCCATCAAAATACCAAAACTACTACCTTGGCCAGTCACACGCGCTAGAGGACCGTCCGCGCAATCAAAAATATAGCCCACCTGCAATCCTATAACCAACACAAGTCCTGACCATGGATTGCTATGTCCCATAAAAAAAACTATCAGTGTCGTTATTACTGTGATAGCCGCTGACATCAACGAAATTATATTAGGTGGAACCCTTAGCTTCGCAGCCAACAACGCTACATATGCCCCCAATCGATAGCTAACATTCAAGGTAAACCACATAGACTGCTTGCCGCGCATAGCCCAGAAATCTTCGTATCGATATTGTTGAGTATCTGCCATAGGTTTTTGATTGAATTCCATTCTTAATCCACTGCTTGTAGCAAATTGCGGAGTGCTTGTTCTGTCAATCGTCTCGGGTTGTTATTCACCCGATCAGGGTTAAACCCATCACGAATGATCAACTCGTGCTCCGCTTGCCCTACGGCACCCACCTCAGATAAGCGAGTGCTAAGTTTCATCTCTTGCATCTTTTGGGTAATAGCAAAAGATGCCGATGATACGTCTTCGGCCCCAATAATCTCCACTATCTCAAATAGTGTTTCCTGCACATAACCAACGCCACGCGCGTCTAACACATCGTCAAATGTAACACCCTCATTGTAGCAAAAAATACTAGGCAATACCAACCCAACTGCATGTCCATGCAGCAAGCCTAAATGAGTCGTTAGTGCATATGAAATTGCGTGTGGGGCAGTTGTTTTCGTCAGGTTTATTGCCATCCCTGCCAAGTGAGAGGCTTTCCCCATCTCTGCAAGTGCCTCTGGCTCTTTTTTAACCACAGCAGAAACCATATTTTCCCATGCTAGCTTTATGGCCCTCCTTGCTATTTTTTTCGACTCCGTGGTTGCGTTGATGCACCAATACGATTCTACTCCTTGACAAAAAGCATCCATCGCAGCTGCCGCGGCAACATCTAACGGCACTGTCGCCAAAACTGAAGGGAGAACCCAAGATTTTGCCGGCAGCAATGCTTTGTGAGCAACCGAGTACTTAACCCCCTCATCATAAATTACCGCGAAATGAGTGGCTTCGCTGCCAGATCCGGCTGTGGTTGGAATCGCGAATAATTCCGTATCACTCGGCATGAGCTCTGAGCCGTATTCTAATACCTCAGTGATCCGCTCCGGTTGCCCATGAAAACATTTCACCAATTTTGCCATATCCACAGCACTTCCTCCGCCTATGCCTATAATCGCAGAAAATGGAAACTCCGCGATCTCACATAATAAGCGCTCAAGATCTTGTTTTTTAGGATTTGTTTCGAAATTACTAACACGCAAAACTTGCCGACCACGAAGAGAAGGAGCAATCAACTCCATTAGGCCACAGCTCTCCAAGAAACCACGACCAGTTACCAGCAAAACAGATCGATGTCCACCTGTGTCCAAAGATTGCTTGAGTTCCCCTAGCGTTATTTCTCCAAAATGAGCTCTCATATCTGACAAAACATTTGTTTTTTGCATTTAAGATAGAGGTTTAATGCCCTTTCTCAGGTGAGACATAAAAGATCTTTTATATTCTTTCGGACTTTGATCAGGCCTTCCAAGATCTTCTCTTGACCCTGTTTTGATTTTAATTTCGATCAATGTAGGCCCACTATTTTTGTCGCAACAGGCCAATGCAGATTGTAAATCTTCTTGTGCTACACAACTCATCACCTGTTCGTATCCCAATGCCTTGCCCAAGGCCTCCATATCAAGCTTCAAAGCCACCGTTGGTTGAGAACCAACCGATTCATGCGCACCGTTATTGAGGATCACATGCACAATATTTTTTGCGCCAGATTGACCAACTATAGCTAAACTACCCATGTGCATTAACATAGCACCATCACCATCAAGGCAGACCACCTGCTGATTCTCCTGAGCTAGAGCAATTCCAAGAGAAATTTGCGAGCAATGCCCCATAGATCCAACTGTTAAAAAATCTTGTTTGTGCCGCGCTCCATCACCTTTCTGGCGTATTTCGAATAGCTCGCGCGATGTCTTCCCTGTCGTCGCAACAAAAGCGCATTGTTGATCAAAATAGTTCACAACCGTTTTCAACACCTGCTCTCGTGTTAAGGTAAAGCCTCTAATTTCCTGCATCTCATTAAATGTTTCATGAGACCTGGATGATAGAATGTTTTTCCTAACAATAATAGCTACGGGTTTCGATAGAGCAATAGCTTGCTGATGAGCTTCCGCTACTAAATCGTATGCCAACTCTGGCTCAGATGGAAGTATGTGGCATGGTATATCTGCGGTCTCTAGCATCGGCAGAGTTGCTTCGCCCTGAGAAAGATGTTGAGGTTCATCTTTGATTCCTGGTTCCCCTCGCCACCCTATCATCAGCAACATTGGCACTGAAAAAACTTGTTGGTGCGCCAGCGATAACAGAGGGTTTATGGCATTCCCTATGCCCGAGTTCTGCATGTAAACAAGTGCTGCTTTTCCCGTTGCCAGATAGTAGCCAGTAGCGAGAGCAACAGCAGCACCTTCGTTCGCAGCAATCACATGTTCTCGATCATTTAAATCAGATGTCACGCAAGCACAGAAGCTCTCCAGCAACGAGTCAGGCACCCCCGTGAAGAACTCTATCCCCTCGGCTTGCATTTTCTTTAGTATATCGGTGCTATAAACCATGCTTCCTCAGCGACTATCCGGAATCAGATTCAAAACTTCTTGTATGCTCATACATGAATCATTGGCTTCTGAGGCTCGGCTATACGTTAAAATACTTTCGGCAGTTTTCACCATGGCCGGGTAAGCACTGCGCAACAAATGATTTGCGTAAATCACCATATTGAAACCCGCGGCCTCCAGCTCCTTCTCAGTCATAAAGTGATAGGATGTGGGTACTGCAACAAGTGGTACTCGCCCCTCGATTTCATTCCTATAACGCTCACAAAATTTTATGATTTCTTTGCCATCACTATTCCGACTATGAATCATTAAAGCATCAGCTCCAGAGTCAATATAACTTCGAGCTCTCAATAAAGCATCATCTATTCCTTGCTCCGCTATCAGACTTTCGATACGCGCAATTATCATAAAATCATCAGTAACCTGAGCTTGCTTGCCAGCATGAATTTTAGCCGCCATCTGATCAGCTGGCAATAAAACTTGCTCCCGCTCCGCACCATACAACGAATTCTGCTTAAGCCCCTGCTTGTCTTCTATGATAACTGCGGAAACACCCATGCGTTCGAGTGTTCTTACTAACATCGTAAAGTGCTCAGTGACGCCACCCGTGTCCCCGTCATAAATGATTGGCTTTGTCGTAACATCCAAAATTTCGTTGATCGTCGCCGCTCGGGAAGTTCTATCAACATACTCAATATCAGGTCTGCCTTTTGCTGTTGAATCAGTCAAGCTACTCAACCACATCGCATCAAACTCCTGCTTAGTACCATTCTGGACAACACTTGTATTTTCAACAATGAGACCCGATATTCCATTATGAGCCTCAAGGATTCGAACCATAGGTTTAGCGTGCAATAGGCGACGCAATTTTTGCATCCGAATCGCAGGCGTTGTCCCTATTTCCCTCACCGCTTTATTCAAAGAGGTTGACGAGTAACCCTCCATATATTTCGGCTCAATGAGCTCGCCCCCCCACTCGGCAAGAGCCCTGATAACCCGCTCCCGAGTTTCTCGTTGGGGCCCTGTTTTCCAGTCATTACCGTGCACAACAAAATCTGGGCGAACTTTTTGCAGATTAGCCACATAGTCCAAAGTCTCCTGAGGAATTACCTCATCCACTGCTTTCAGGTTTTCAACAATTCTTCTGCGATCCTCAAACGCCAAACAAGGTAAGCGTTTATAACTTGCAATCGCCTGATCAGTAAGTAAGCCGACCACCACACGACCGTAATTTTCAGCCTCTGCCAAAATATTCAAATGTCCAGGATGGATTAGATCGGCGCTCATACCGACATAGACTGTTTTTTGCTTGTTCATATTATTGACAGGAACATTTTTTATTTTTCAATCATGGATTTGTAATACCCTAACATCCGAAGCGCATTTTTACTCCAGTTATATTCTTCTGCCACTCTTCTTCTAGCATTCTCTCCATGGGCCGCAATCTCATGAGGATGATCCTGATAGTATATAATTGCATCGCGGAGACGAGCAACGACATCGCGCTTTGGTCCTAGTGACACTACGTGACCACAGTCGGATGTTACGGACACCCCTGGACCGCCAGCGTCCAGACAGATCACGGGTAGGCCTGCTCTCATCGCCTCGATTACCGCCATGCCACCCGAGTCATGCAGGCTGGGAAAAAGAAAAATGTCATAGGTGGCATATTTTTCCAACAGCTCGTCACGAGCAACTGATCCCAACAACTCGACCCGATGCCCGAGATTGCGCTTTTTTATAAGTGCCTCAAAAGTAGCCCGATCTGCTCCCTCACCCACACAGCACAAGGTGATATCGTTTGGTAGTGACTCCAGAGCCAACACCGCTAGCTCCAACCCCTTCCAATAGAGAAGATTGCCGACAAATAATAACTTCAATCCACCACCACTGCCGATTTGCCTATACTGCTTCGGCTCGCTAAGCACTTGTTCATGATGCATCCCTATATTCGGGAACACTGGACTATTGACACCCCATTTAGCAAAAACTCGGCTCATTTCCTTGGTGCAAGATAATGTTAGATCGGCTTTTTTAAATCTTGCCATATTATAGCCATACACCACATAAAGTTGCGTTATAATATTTCTCGCTAATTCGCGGACTTTTACTTTAAATCCCTTTTCTGGAAATAAGTGAGGAGGAAACAGTTCACACCCCCCCACTGGACCAACAACTGATGCCGAACCATATCCAACAACAGAAAAAGGCAGCCTGAAAGCACCTAAAGTTATATGATGGAGAACGTCGTAATCACCCCCGTTTACCAATTCTGCCAATTTATACTTAATTCGTCTTTGCCATAACAACAACCTAACAAACACGCCCACTTTTCCTTTCCCTTTAAGGTTCAACCTTTGCGAGACCGAAGAAACATCTTCATAGATAAATTGCGCTGATACCTTTCCTTTCTTCTTTTGGTATTCTTCAATACCTGGTCTATTGCACGTCGTTGTGAGTACCGTCAAATCGCACAAATTCGATAAAGCAACAATCCAACCCCAACCAATACCGGGCTCTGAACCGTGTTGGGGGGAACAAGCAAACACTGTCACCAAAATTTTCAAATCTTTGTTAATCTAATTCTATCCATCTATCCCAGCTCTTTGCAAGAACTCGATAGTTTTTTTAACCTCACTGCTTAATTCCGACCATAACTTGTCTTCTTCGCCCTTGAGGAGAGAGCCGTGTATGCCAAGATGAAACTCAGATTTCTTAAAATTCAAATAGGCTTCTTCAGTTTTACGATTATACCATAAATACTTCGCTTTTTTTAGATAATGTTCGCCGATTTCTCTCCTGATATTATGATCAAGTGATGATATAACGTATGGCGGAAGTTCACTCTCTGCCTTTTTGAAAAGTTCATCCGCGACATTAAATTCCTTTCTTTCGTCTAGCAACCTCGCATATTCAATGACAACAACCAAGTACACTCTCTCCCATTGATAACCTCTACTGGATTCATGTAGCAAGTCAATAGCTCGCGAATAATGTCTTTTGCTGCCATCGTAATCTTTCTTCCCCCATAGATCTCTCGCCCATAACCTTTCCATATTGATTTGCTTCAAGTTGATTTTCAACCAATAGTCACGTGAAAACCCTAAACGCCGGGCTTGTTTAAAATACACGCTTGCTTGATTGTAGTCTTCCATCCTTGTGAAAACACTTGCTAAATTCAGCGGCGCAACTGGTTCATATGGATGTCTTTCTGCCGCTTTTTGATAATGAAAAACAGCCTTCTCCATCATTTTCTTTTTAGCCCCCCCATCTAA
>JBMYYO010000092.1:0-13190 GCA_049609505.1 Akkermansiaceae bacterium
CTAAGTATCTCCCTTTATATCCCCATGCCTGCGCGGACCGATCCCTAGCTTGGTCTCCCTGTTTTTTAGACAGGATTTACACGATTAAAAAAAATGTTAGAATTTCACGTTTAGCAGCATGATAAAATGGCACCCATCTAATTTAGACCATTTGCCAAAAATAATTGCCGAAAACGGCCGAGTCAGAACTGTTCGAGACCAAGGCGTGAGGAGGGAGTGGTGCGAGCACCTCGACCGACAAACAACGCGGGTATCGGACAGTTCTGACCGGAACAACTGACTTCCTTCCGCATCATTCATGGAGCTCTATAAAGTTCCACATCCCCGTTTCGGAAATTATTTTTGGCCACTGGTCTAACCCTCCGTAAAAATCCAATAAATCATGTAAATCCTGTCTAAAAAACAACCAACTACCTCGCGCCCGTAGCACTTGCAAAATGCCAAATCCACACTACCCTTATTCCCCATGAACAAACTTCCCCTCACCCTGCTCTCCGCCGCATGTCTTGCCCTTTCATCATGTGATAAAGACAGCGCAGAAAATGCCGGTAACAACCTAGGCCAAGCAGTGACAGACTTCACCTCAGGCGTAGGCAAAGGCGTAGATGAAAAAATGTCCGTAAACGTAACTCTCTCCGATGAGCTCAAAAATAAAGGCCTATCCCACACCACGGCAAAAGGTCTCGGCCTCGGCACCTCAGGCATCACCGTTTACATCATTGCCAAGGAGGAAATAAAAACCTCCCTCATCGCAAAAGCCCTCAACGAAGACGGACAAGAAATCGGCCGCGCCACCACAGCAGTGATGTTCACAGCAGATGATGCACAGTACATCAAATTCAACTTCAACGAGGAAATGGACCAACAGCTGGTGGCAAAATACACCATCTCTGAGAAGAAGTGATCCAGCTTCTTCCTTGCTGGTAGCACACACGAAGTATAAGGTAGAGCCCTTATGAAAAAACTCATCATTTTCCTGTTAGCCATCTTTACACCCATCGCAGCAATTGCTGGCTCACGAGGGCTCGATATCGCTTTCATCGATGCCACAGCCTCTAACACCACCCCCGAGGGCAAACGCCTCGCAGAGCTGTTAGTTATGGACATGAGGAAACTCTACGCCGCAGAAAAACACGCCGCTCTCTTCCCCTGGAGCGAGGACCTCATCAAAATAAAAACAACCACAGCAGCCTCAGCTGGCCTGAAATTTGACCGCCTCCTCAACACCAAGGATGCCAAAAAAATCAAACTCCACCTCGAGAAAAACCGCGTCCAAGACGGCGCCGTCGTCTTCTACTATGATCGCGCCAACGGCGTCGCCCGGCTCAAACTCTTCGATTCCGAAGGCGCCGAGTGCCTCCTCCTTCGCCTCCCGTTAGAAGGCAAAACCTCCGCCATGAAGCACTCCATCCTCAAGCACAACCGCCGAGGCGCACTCGTAGCTCTCGGTGCCAATGTAAGGTGGAGCCCTTAGGGCTAAACCTTCGCCTTCTCACGCATCTGATACTGCTTAGGTGAAAGACCCGTCTCCCGTTTAAAGGCTGCCGAGAAATAGTGGATCGATGAAAACCCACAGCTGTTAGCCACCGCCGTAATAGTCGGCCACTGATTCGTAATCTGGTGCTTCGCCTCCTCGATACGCAGCCGTGTAATCTCCTCATGAATCCCTCGGTTCAGGGTTTTTTTAAACCTCATTTCTACCACTCGGCGTGATGCGCCTACAGCCTGAACAACATCTAACACACCGATCGGCTGAAGGTAATTTTTGCGGACAAAACTTAAAGCCATTGCCGCAATCCTGTCCTCCACTGCCACATGCCCCGTGCTGGCGCGCCGAGTAATTCCCTTTGGAGGAATAACGATCGTTTTTTGCTTCGGAGGGTCACCTTCTAACACATGATGCATCATTTCTGCGGCCACAAACCCACGGTGCCACTCGTCTAAATCCACCGTTGTCAAAGGCACCGTAGCAAGGCTCGGTGTGCGCTGGATGTCTTTATCGATCACCGCCATCGATACATCCTCAGGAATGCGCAGACGGCTTTGCAATATCTCTTCCTGCAAGCTGTAAGCCAGCCCTGCATGAGGAGAACACAACCCTAACGTTACTGGCATCTGACTAATCTCTGTACGAACCTCTCGCAAAATATATGCCATCTTAAAATGGCTCATAACGTGAGTCCGGCACAGAACATCATTTTCTTGCGCATAATGAATAACCCCTAAGCTAAACTCGGAGTCCACCTCCCGCCCACTCACGGCAAGATTGTAAATAGAGTCCGCACCGCCCTCCAGCACCGCCTGGGCTGCCAGCACCCCACAGCGAAAATAATCTGGCTCCACCTCCCACCCCTTTGGGTTTTTTGCCGTGAGTGAAATTTTGGGCATCTCCCAGCCTTGCACCCGTGAAAACAACTCAGCATCATCCACCACTCCATAAATCAAACCATCCCAGCTAGGCTTCGCTGGCGTCCAATCGCCCCGGACTGACCAACGAGCATCCAGCTTAATGTCATGCTCATCAAAATAAGCACGCGCACCATCCAACACCTCAGGATTAAAAAAATCCAACACAAGCCCAACAGTTTTACGTTTCATGATATTCCAAACCCAATGAAGTATTGCGCAATACCTTAAAAAAACAACGCAAGATCGCAACGACAAAAATGAGTAAAAGTGTATCATCGGGGCGTAACACAGAAATACTTATGAAACTGAAACTAGCCTTTTTGACCTGCTTGGCGGCCTCACCATCCTATGGTGCTGTGCTTGCACAATATGACTTCGCCGCCGTTACCGATGCAAACGAGACCACAGAAACTTTTCTGTCTTCATCGATTGACACAAACGCCAACACCACGGCATCCGATATTACTAGCCCAGCTACGCACAACTCAGGTGCTGTACACCCAGAGTTTGGTGATATTTTTAACAACGGCGGCAACCAAGCCATTGGCTGGTCTGGACGGGGAAACAACCCAGCGCAGAACTTCGCCATTGTCATGCCCATCGATACTTTTATCAGCTTTGATGTTAACATCCTCTCTTCCCACAATCTAACGAGCCTCACTGTCCTGACCGGTGTGCATCTCACTCTCAACAACACAACAAACGCTTACGACTACACACTGAACTACAGCACAGACGGCACGAACTTCTTTTCCGCTGGAACAATCGTTTCCGGTGGAGGTGCTAATCAGGCAGCTACTGTGACAACCACTACACCTGATCTCACCGAGACAGCCGGCATCAGCTTTGATCTCTCGGGTGTTGCGGCCCTTCAGGGCGTTTCTGGTCAGGTTTACTTTCAGTTAGACCCAGTAGCATCTGCTGGATCTGGCCAGAACGGTGTAATGAGCCAGCGCGCAGGATTCGTAGATGATGTAGTGCTTAACGGAACAGCCGTCCCAGAGCCCTCCTCCACCGCCCTTCTCGGCCTTGGTGGTCTCGCCCTCATCCTGCGCCGTAAAAAATAAGTCTGTTAAAAATAACAATTCTCATTCCAAAGAGGTCCGCAGCCACGCGGGCCTCTTTTTTTGGTTAAGCCAAGGGGGCAAGGTTATCTGTTAGAAACCCTCCAATCACTCAGCAGCAGGGCATAAACGGCAAGATCATGGTAACGGTCATGCAGCCATTCACCTTGCCGAGCAGCACCCTCATACTGAAACCCTAACCGCTCCGCAAGAGCACGGCTAGCAAGGTTCTCAACCCCAACCATAAGAACACAACGGTTGAGATTGAGTGTGCCAAAGATGTATTTGAGTAAAGCTTCCACTGCCATGGTCATCAGTCCCATGCCCTGACTTCCTTCATCTAACCAGTAGCCAATACTTGTGTTCCGATTCGCTTGATCAATCTGGTGAATGCCTAACCGGCCTACAATTTTATCGTGATAAACGAGCACAAATTCCGGCGTGGACTGAGGATCGTCTTGAATCGATTGCAAATTCTCCCGCGAATTTTCTACCGACAGAACACCATCAACCCAAGGCAACCATTCGCGCAAATGCGCACGGTTTCTGTCAATCAAAGCAAACGTCTCCTCAGCATCCGCCGGGACAGTTTGGCGGAGGTGGAAGTACTCGTTGATGGGGAGTGTGAGTGGGGTTTTCATTGTTGGAAAAACAGTTTTGCGAACCATAGCGATGATCCATCGCTATGGGTGTGAAAGTTTGAGACGAACAAAAAAATCGCCACCAACGCTTTCATAGACATTCCAAGAAATTTGCTCGTGATTCGGTCTCGCTGGATCCCAACACACGGTAGCGGGAGCAATGGCTGGCGTCCATGTAACCAAATCGTAACTTACTTCGAGAACAAGTGGCCACTCAGCGGGGTCTATTCCTTTACGCCGATTCACCTCCACGTTGAATGTTCTCCCAGAATTCTTGCCATGAGGAGTGATCGTGATCTTAGGCGCTCCGAGGCTTCCCATGAATTCCTTATTTGCGGGATTAAGGTCGTAATAATATTCCTCCATATTGGTAAAGGCATCCTCATCAGAGTTTTCCACGGTTACTCCATGGTCTGTGAGCCATGTAGAATAGGAGGGCGTGTTGTCCGAAAGGGTATTGATAAACAACTCAACAGAAGCGCCCGTAGCTGAGGCTTGGATAATATCGAGCCTGCCGTCGCCATTGATATCTTTGACTAGCAAATCACTACCCGGGCCCATTGACTTAGCCATACTGATGGGGGGATCAAACACACCTAGGGATCGTTGTTTGATCCAACTGATCGTGCTCCGCGAAGAAGGATTACCTAGAGCGTCTAGAGCCAATCCTTCCATCGATACAATATCTGAAACTCCATCACCATCCATATCTGCTACTGCAAACGCTACCGTGGTGAAAGGTAGATCCGTTAAACTGGTAGGGTTGATAAGTTGTCCACCATCGTTTTCCATCCAGCTTAAAAAAATTTGTGTTCCAATGCTATTAGCCCGGCTTGTCCATAGTAAGTCATCGTCGCCATCTTGATCAATATCACCATATCCGAGAGATTCCACATTAGTAATACCTTGAAACAGGTTGGGTAGAGTGATGTCAAATGATGTTGTTAGGTTATTGTATTCAGCGCGGTGGATTTCTTTCCGGTTGTGATTAAGCACGTAATAAACCTCATCGTATCCGTCACCATCAGTATCTAGCACGGTGACGAGCCTACGGTTTTGGTATGGGACGATGGAAACTTCTGCTGCTTGCACGGGAGAATCAATTTTAACAGGAGTGGACCACGTTCCAGTTTGTTCGTGATACTCATACCAAATGAGATCTCCATTGAGAGGATTGGCTGTGATGAAGTCTGGATCGGTATCTTGGTCAATGTTGGCTTTTTTTATAAAGCCATGTACCCGCCGCGTATTCACCTGATCAATCGTAAGGTATGATGATCCCAATGCTGGATTTATTATCGATCTTTGAGTGAGGTAAGAGTTCTCGGAAGTTCCAAAAGTTTGGTAAACAGAATGGTTAGAGGTGACGCCAAGAACCTTCAATGGGTTAAAAACACTACCCCCGCCAAACACCTCAAAATCGCCTCCTTGCAATCCTGGCAGAGGAACTGTGTATTGCTTTTGGTAGTCCAGAGAGCCAGAGGTTAATTTTTTTAACCAAGTTACTCCTGGGCTACTCCGCTCAAGATAGAGGAGATCATTGAGGTTATCACCATCTATATCCAGATGCTTGAGAACACGGGGTCTGGCCGTGTAACCAAGAGCTAACCCTGAGGCGTGGCCTGACGCATTGCTCCAAAAAATTCTTGCACTGATAGAGCTGTCTCGCAGTTGATTGGCACCTCCCTGAGCATCGTTCACGAGTAAAATTGCCTCATGGGTTAGAATTTCAGCCGTGCCATCCTGATCTAGGTCATGCACAGATACACGCAGGATTGATTCAGGGGAAACCAATCTCACAATCTGATCGGAAAACGTGGCATTTCCTAAGTTTTTTATCTGAATCGTCTCGCTAAGATCTTTACTTCTTAGAACAAGATCACTGTCTCCGTCACCATCTAAATCAGCTAGGGTGATAGAGTTTTCTAGGGGGTGCCGATCCAGATCAGTGGTCCCAAGATTGACAGGTGAAACCACTTCTGGGCTAAAACTTCCATCGGTATTTTGTTTCCTAACAACAACAGCAGGTAAGTTGCTTGAGGGGTCATTGAGGCGGAACTTCACAGAGTCTGCACGGCCGTCTCCATCAAGATCATGAAGCAGTGAATGCTCGGTGCCAAGATCGCGAACAGTAATGCTTCGGTCTGGTTGGACACTTAAAATCGAACGTGTAAAGTTTCCATACGCAAAGATTTCTTGCGAGCCGTCGCCGTCCATATCCACTTTTTGAATGAAGCGGTAGTAGGCAGTACGATGATTGCCAATGTTGGGAAGAGGTGTTGGCATTTCCTCAAAACCACCATTTCCGATACCCCACAGAATATGTGGTTTAGGGTTTAACAGAGAGTCATAAACATCCCTAACATGGGGTGAGAGAAATAGATCAATATGGCCATCACCGTCAAAATCTCCGATGGCGGTAAGATGATGGAGTGGCTCGCTGATGAGGATACTGCCAGCAGCAGTCAACCCAGCGGAAGAACTAAGCATAATGTGCAGTTGGCTCCCAGATTGATAGACAAGATCACAATAGCCGTCTTCATTCAAGTCAGCCGATTGCGAGTAGGGGGAAAGCACATTGGGGATGCTAAGACTCGGTGTTGGTTCGATCAATTTTGCCGAAGTCTGCCGAAAAACGTGAATTTTCATGCGCGCTGCATCATGCGCTACCACATCAGTCAGGCCATCATGGTCGTGATCAATAAAATGCACGAGGTTGAGTGACTGACTTCCCGTCAGCTCGATACCAGGCTGCAACATAAAATTGTCTGCCTGAACGATGGGTGAGGCTAACAAAACAGTCGCTCCAGCGGGTAGCCAGCTGCTCAGTTTGATGTTATCAGCAAGAAACATGGCTTTGAGTAGCAGGGGGAGAAGTAATGAACAACTAACAATCTTATTGAATCGGGTCTTTAGAAAAATCCCAATTTTTTAGAATAGCCCGTTTCTGATTTCGAGAAGGAGTTTATTGACGGAGCTATGGCTCGGACGATCTGGTAATGCGGAAGAGTCAAAGGCTGATTCCATTTCCGCATTTTTTTCATCGGCGATTTTTAGGATGTCATCATAGCTGTAGTCACCACGTTTCACTTGCTTGAGCCAGCCGGCATTGGGCCGTGGGAGGATGATGGTGCCTTCACGGGCTATTTCTGTCGCTTGATCTAACAACCTTAGAGTGTGCATCAGGTTCTTGGAATCGTAGCCTTGGCCGTGCTGCGTATTGGTGGCATAGCGGTCTTCGTTTCGCTCGCTGACCCATTGCCAGTATTCGCGGTGGCTGCGGCAGTGGGCTTTGAAGGCATCTATGTTACACTGCATCCATGCGATAGGCTCAGCCTCTCTCGGTACGGAGGAACAGACGAGGGCGGAGTCATCTTTGTGGGAAAAGATGCCTCGGTAGCTCTGCTCTTTATCATGGAAAATGGCGTAGGTGTTAGGCGCGTGATTCACGGCGACCAGGCCGCAGTTATTTTCTGCAAGGTTCTCCTGCGTGAGCCAATCGGCAAGCGCGGTTGAGCCTTGACCTTGTAAGATGTAACAAAACTCTCGTAAATGGCGGCGTTGTTCCGGCTCTGGGTTAACGATTTTTTTGTTGAGGCCTCGAGCTTTCCGGATTTGCCCCATGGCGTAATTACCGAATGTTTGCCGACACAGTTTCGAGAGAAAAAATTCAGGTTTCAGCAACCCCATCACTGGATGCCGGTGGCGGATGCAGTGCTCTGGAGTGAATAGCAGCTCGATGATGTTAGGGTTGTTCGCTTCCAGTAGTGAAACAAATCTTCCTAGCTCGTAATAGACTTCATCGCTTTTTGCATCGCTGATTTGTTCGATCGATTCCGTGCCACACAAAAACGATGGCGGAGCAGCAAAGACGCCTCGTAGATCGTAGTCTGAGTTTGCGTGGTCTGTGCCAAAAGACCGGGAGCCACTTACAGACTCAAAGAGAAGTAAATCATATTCGCGGACTCTTGTTAGAGTAAAATCCGCTTTGCGCATGACGGGAAGTTTCAAAGATGGAAAAAGCGACCAACGGCGTAGTGCTGCATCGTAAGGCGCAATAGGTGTATGCGCCGTAGCAAGGCTGGCAATGCGGTCGGAGAGGTCTGGAATCGATGACGCGAGGTAGTCATCAAGCACGGCGATGTTTCCAGGTGAAGCGTTTTCTGTCGCTGTGGATTTCCAAGAGACAAGATCGTGGATGACTATCTGGACGTATGCTGGTGCTGTAGGAATTAGTTCGGCAAAAGGAACGGGCGGTGGTGATTTTTGATCTAACACAAAGTGTGCAGCGAGGACGGCACGCAGGGCGTAAAGGTAGGCTTTTGCACTGGGTTCTTTTCCAGCTACCTTGGAGCGGTAAATCTGATTGGCGAGTCCTCGGTAGTGATTGGCGAGGTCGCGCTGGTTGACGTTTTCGCGCGCGAGTGTCTGGACATCACCGAGAAATTCTGAGTTTGCCCGATAACAAATGGGCGAGTGAAGCCACTCGATAAGAGCACCGTTATTCTTGCGTAACAGGCCGAGAGTTTTCCTGAGATCCCAGCCTGCGGGGTCGAGATCGTTTTCGATGGGGCATTCGATGGTGTCGGAGCCTGACTCCACACTGAGGGTCTGCGAGAGTGGACGACGATAGATAAAGCGGATGTCGTAGTCCGAATCTGGCGAAGCAAAGCCCCAAGCGCGACTGCCCGATTCACAGGCGTAGAGAATTTCTACACCGTGCTCGGCTTCGATAGCTTTGAGGAGTTGGAGGATGGATTCTGTCATAATGGTGATGATAGGGAGCGCGGATTATTGTTCCGCGCTCTCCATGGGTTAGCCTTCTTCTTGATGAAGTTCCTGCCTTACGCGGCGGCGTTCGGCGCGGTGTTGGATTTGGCGTTTTTGTTTGGGGGTTAGGATGTCTTCTTTTTTCCATGGGCCGCGGTGTTTGTTGCCGGCCATGATGCAGCCTAGGGGGTGGATTTTGGCAACAACTTCTGCGAGGTCAAACTCCTCGATCTGGGCGGTTACGTGGTCGGCGTTTTTGTAGGCGACGGGGGTTTCGCTGAGATCGGGGTCGCCACAGAACCATCTAACATCAATGTCCTTGGTATGGTGACGGATGGCGTTTCGCTGGGCGGCTTCGTCCGGGAACTGTCGCTTGAGCGCGGTGCGGGAGATGTTTCGCCCGGCTCCGTGGGGAGCGAAGGAGAGGAACTCCTCGTTGTCCTTGCCCAATACCATGAGGATGGGCTCGGCCATGTTCAGCGGGATGAGTCCTAACAGCGGGTGTCCGTCGTCGTCTTTCCACGCGGGGGTGGCACCTTTGCCGTGGAGGTAGGTAGTTCCTCGTTTCCAGACGAAGTTGTGTTCGTTGCCGAACTCTGCGATGGCTTCACCTCCGATGCGTTCGAGGAATCGAGCGTGGATGGATTGATGGTTCGCTTTTGTCCAGCGGCCTACATACTGAAGCGCCTCCCAGTATTGCTGGCCGACTTCGGAATCGGCATCTAACCAGGCGGCGGCGTTCGGGATGTGGTTGGCGGTGCGGGCGCAGTGTTTGACGGCGGCGATTTGGCCTCGTTTGAAAACTTTAGCACCAAGCCCGCGCGACCCGTGATGGGTGACGAGTACGCGCAGGGTGATGGTTTCTTTTTCTTCGAGGGCAAGTTCTAACATCCCGGCAAGGTTCGTCTGGCCAGCCTGTAGGAGTTTCCCGACGAGGCTAGGGGTGACGTCGATCTCGCCGAGATAGGCAAAGTGATTGCCATCGCCTTGGTCCGCGATGTGGACTTTTGCCCAGTCGTAGAGGCCGCTTAGGAATTTGTTGTCCCATACGTCTTCGTCTAACACGGGGTGGTAAACGAGGTCGTCCATGTGGCGACCGCCGGGGCCGAAGCGGGTGGAGGTTGTTAGAGCATCCAGCTCGCTGGCCACTTCACTACGCGAGTGGTAGAAGGTGGCATACATTGAGCAGCAAACATCGGCAGAGTGCGCGCTCGGGATGATGGCGTTTTCCACCGCGATGGCACCACCGACGGGGATGACGGCCTTGCCCATGGAGGCGGGGCAGGCATCCGGCATGATGGCACCGCGCGAGATCACGGGTGTCTTGAGTAGCTCGTCCATTTTCTTGCGCACGGAGGTGACGTTTTCCTTTTCCTCCTTCGTCTCTGGGCGGATCGCCTCAGAAAACGGTGCGGCCTTTTCACGCATCACCATCTTGGGTGGTGGCGGTGTGAAGTCGCGCTTCAGGAGCTTGAGGATGTACTTGGCATCGGTGATTCCGCGCTCGTGGTATTCCTCGATTTTTGCAAGCATCTCGCCGATCTGCGGGCTGGGTTCCCAGCCAGCGTCGATGAGGTCTTGTCCGTTGATGAGTTTCATAATTAGTATAAGGTTGTGCTTTTTTCGACAGGATTAACAGGATTTTACAGAATTACTTAGGTTGATATGGAAATCTTGTTCATCTTGTTAATCCTGTCTTAAGCTATGTTAGGATTGGTTGTTTTTCAGAAAGCCCATGAGTGGATCTACAGACCCGAGAATGAGCTGGTTGTTGTATCCGCCACCGTTTTCTAACATTTGCAGAAATTTGAGATGGAGGAGGGATGGGTTTTTATCGAATGCGCGTGCGGCGTTGGCCATGACCCGCACTGCGGCGGCTTCACCTCGGGCTTTTTCAAGTCCGGCGAGGGATTCCTGTTTTGCAGTCATTACCTGAGTGAGCATGCGTTTGAGGTCAGCCGATGGCATGAGGTCGCGGATGAGGACGGCATCGAGTTCGTAGCCGAGGGTTTCTGCTACAGGTGAGACGAGTTCTTTTAGCTGTGCGCCAAAGTCATCGTTGCGCTCGAGTGCGGCTTCGATTCCAACACCTCCGACAACATCACGAAGCGCCATTTGCACCGCGCTGTAGAGAGTCTGCCATGCGTAGGCTGATGCGGCATAGTGCTTGTGTGCATCCGCTACGCGAAAACGGACGAGTCCGCTGACTTTGACCGAGGCTTTGTCTTTGGTGAGGAATTCCTGGCCTTGCACAGCTTGTTCCTGCCAGCGGGTATCGAAACGTTTGGTTTCGTGACCCGTTCCCCAGAGTCGGTGACGACCTGGTGCAAGCTCACCGATCAATTTTCCGTGGCGGAAGTGAAGAACTTTTTCGTGTTCCCAGACGGTGAGGACGTGGCTGTAGTGATCCCAAATTGCTTTGAATGCAAATGCTCCAAATGCGATGAGGATGAGTGTGATGATAAGGTATGTATTCATGGTAATGTTTTAGGTGTTAGGTTGTTAGGTTTTAGGTGCTGGGTGGAAGAAGCTTCCGCCGCCCACTTGTCTGGAACGGGAACCTGATGCGTCACTCTTCTTACTGTGAGGGAGAGGAGAGGCCTGGCTCGCATAGTTTCATCCAAGTTCCTGCCGAAGCGGGAAGGGACGGGGGAAGCTCGTTGTTGTGGCCGGGGATCGAACCCGGGACTGCTGAATTATAAGTTCAGTGCTCTTACCGCTGAGCTACCAGTGTTACGGCAGATTTCGCTGATACGTGGAACTAGCGCAGGGAACTCCCATTGCCGCCACTCGCTTTCCGCCGGGATTTTTCATGTTTGTTATGATTCTGTGTGGTTGCCCGCGAAATACGCTGAATACGCGAAAAGCTATTTTTAGCGTGGTTTGCGTATTTCGCGGTTGTTGTATTGGTTAGTTGTTAGGTTGGTGGGGTAGGAAAACGTTCCAGTCGGTGATGTTGTGGAAGTTTTCCAGTGTTAGGGTAATGGGAACGGCTCGGGGTTTTTCTGGCTGGCGGATTAGTGTTAGGCCCGCCTCAGATGGCGTGCGGTCTGCCTTACGGGTGTTAATTTTCCGGCAGGCGAGCACGCAGTTTTCCCAGGATGTCGAGCCGCCACGGGATTGAGGCATGACGTGATCAATGTTTCCTTCGCCACGCTTGAGGGATCGGCCAGTGTATTGGCATTTTCCTCCATCGCGCAGCCAGATGTTTCTTGCACTGAGCTTCGGACGGTGGATCGGCACATCGGCATAGCGTGAACATACGATCACTGTGGGCGCGCGGACTGATCCACGGGCGGTGCCGATGCTGAGATCCTGGTTTCTAACAGGCAGATCTAACCATTGATCCCAACTGACGGGCACCATCCAATCAGAGTGCTGGATGTCTAATCCGGTAGCGGCATCTGACGCCATCTGACCATACGCCTGAGCAGGTGTAGTGATGGAGATAGCCTGCCAGTTCCGATTCAGGACAAGCACGGTGTTTTTGTGGAGAATGGACATGGGTTTAATGGTTAATGGATAATTGATGGTGCTTGGGAGGCGGGTGTTCGTTTTAAAATGAAGGGTGGGCGCAGCTGGGGTCGAACCAGCGACTTCCCGCTTATAAGGCAGGCGCTCTTACCGCGGCTGAGCTATGCGCCAATGATGAAAATATTGTTAGGGGTTTTGGGGAACACAAATTGCACGTATGCTTTCAATGGTGAACGCAAATGATATGATCTGTGCTAATCTGTGTTCATCCGTGACATCTGTGTTAGAAAAGGAATTTAGCATGTTGTATTCTATTACCTGCGATGGCGCCCAGGGGTGGAGTCGAACCACCATTGACGGATTCAAAATCCGCAGTCTTAACCGTTAGACGACCTGGGTGCGATCAGGTAGCGGTGCCTTTGGTGTCGGCAGAATGTGTGGTTTCCCACACGAAGTTGGTATCCCCACCGGGGCTTGCACCCGGTTTTCCAGCTTGAAAGGCTGACGTCCTACTTCATAGACGATAGGGACTTCAATTGGTTGGGAAGACTGGACTCGAACCAGCAACCCTCCGCGCCCAAAGCGGATGCGCTGCCATTGCGCTACTTCCCAATTAGAAAAGTGGTTGGCCCACAGGGAGTTGAACCCTGATCTACCGGTTAAAAGCCGGCTGCTCTACCATTGAGCTATAGGCCATTAAAAAATTGGCGGAGTTCCGAGGACTTGAACCTCATCCCCGAAAACGGGAACGCCTGGTTTAGCAAACCGACCCAGCACGCCTGTCTGGTTGAAACTCCTGCATGTATTTAACAATGAGGATTGAGGGTTTAGC
>JBMYYO010000093.1:0-13135 GCA_049609505.1 Akkermansiaceae bacterium
AAGCAACCCTCGGGCCTGCTGGACGTAACGTTATCCTCGACAAAAAATTCGGCTCCCCAACAGTCACCAAAGACGGTGTTTCTGTAGCTAAAGAAATCGAACTCGAGTGCCCTTACGAAAACATGGGCGCACAACTCATCCGTGAGGTTTCCTCCAAGACATCTGACATCGCAGGTGACGGAACAACCACCGCCACCGTGCTCGCAGAAGCTATCTACAAAGAAGGTCTCCGCAACGTCACTGCTGGCGCAAACCCAATCTCACTTCAGCGTGGTATCATGAAGGCATCTGAGGCCATCGTTGCCCAGCTTCACGAACTCTCCAAGGAAGTTTCTGACACCTCCGAGATCGCTCAGGTTGCTACTGTTTCTGCTAACTGGGACAAGGAAATCGGCACCATCATCGCCGAGGCCATGGACAAAGTCGGTAAAGACGGCACCATCACGGTTGAAGAAGCCAAAGGTATCGAAACCACCCTCGACGTTGTTGAAGGTATGCAGTTCGATAAAGGCTACCTCAGCCCCTACTTCGTCACCGATGCAGAGGCCATGGAAGCATCCCTCGACGATGCCCTCATCCTCATCAACGAGAAGAAAATCAGCTCCCTCAAGGACCTGCTTCCACTTCTCGAAAAAGCAGCCAAGACTGGCAAACCACTCCTCATCATTGCTGAGGACGTAGAAGGTGAAGCACTCGCTGCTCTCGTAGTGAACAAACTCCGCGGCACCCTCAACGTTGCTGCTGTAAAGGCACCTGGTTTCGGCGACCGCCGTAAAGCCATGCTCGAAGACATCGCCATCCTCACCGGTGGTAAAGTCATCACCGAGGACCTCGGTATCAAGCTTGAGAACGTCGAGCTCGAAGACCTCGGCTCCGCCAAACGTGTCACCATCACTAAAGACGCCACCACCATCGTTGAAGGTGAAGGTGGTTCTGAGGCGATCACAGGCCGCGTCAACCAAATCCGCAAGCAGATCGAGGAAACTTCTTCCGATTACGATCAAGAGAAACTCCAAGAGCGTCTCGCTAAGCTCGCTGGTGGTGTTGCCGTCATCAACGTCGGCGCAGCCACTGAGACTGAGATGAAGGAGAAGAAAGCACGCGTTGAAGACGCCCTGCACGCCACACGCGCTGCCGTTGAAGAAGGTATCGTCCCCGGCGGTGGTACTGCTCTGCTCCGCGCACTGGCTGTTTGCGAAAGCAATAACTGCTGTGATGCAGCATCTAACGACGACGAGAAAACAGGCATGGGCATCGTTGCCAAAGCCGTGGAAGCTCCACTTCGTCAGCTCGCTGCCAACGCAGGCCGCGAAGGCGCGCTCATCGTTGAAAACGTGAAGACGAACAAAGACGGTCACGGCTACAACGTCGCTACCGACACCTATGAGGACCTCATCGCATCCGGTGTGGTTGACCCAACGAAGGTGACACGTTCTGCACTGCAAAACGCAGCATCCATCTCCGGTCTCCTCCTCACCACTGAGTGTCTCATCACAGACATCCCAGAGAAAGAAGCTCCAGAAGCCGGCGGTCACGACCACGGCATGGGCGGAATGGGTGGCATGGGCGGCATGATGTAAGTTTGCGCAGCAAACTGACATCAGTCATGGGCCACTAGACAATCGTCAATAGTGGCCAGCCTGATGAAACCAAGAATTACACAACCCCGGTTGCCTAACGGTAGCCGGGGTTTTTTGTAGCTCACGATTCCAGCTTACGTTTCTGGAGTGCTGTCTGAGAGTGAAAAGGCAGAAGTAAAATGAGTGCTATTTTTCTGTGTGCTGGTCGAAATTTTGAATCGTCTGTTGGAGAGTTTCGTGAGGTAGAGCTACTTGCAGCTCACTAAAAATCACGGATTCCATGACGGCTAGATGGTGCATTCATGGGAAACTTTCGTGCTGTGCTGCCGATTCTCCACATTTCTTAATTTTCGAGGTTGCCAAGACCTCAGATGAGGGCTAAACCTTTGCCACCAACCCACTACAAACCAGCATTATAATGTCTGACAATATTCAAGCAAAAGTAACTGATATCATCGTCGAGCAACTCGGCGTAAATGCCGACCAGGTAAAGCCAGAAGCAAAATTCATCGAAGACCTCGGTGCCGACTCCCTCGATACTGTCGAGCTTGTCATGGCGTTCGAAGAAGAATTCGGAATTGACGTTCCTGACGAAGACGCTGAGAAGCTTCAGAGTGTCGGTGACGTAATCACTTACGTTACTAACGCTTCCTAGGCCCAGTAGGGCTAAGGATCATGGCATTCATTGCCGGTCAAATGACTTTCAAAGGCAGGCTCATCAGAGAGTCTGCCTTTTTTGATGAATTGCTAATGAGTCCGTTAATGAACCGCTTGTTTGCACGAGGTTCGGTCATGTCAAACCAGTGATCTTACTCTTCCTGTTGCAAGTCAGAAAATCCCACCTACGTTTCTAACATAATAAAAATGGAACACTCACCAGACAGCATTCAGTACGCGATGGAGACGGCCCGCATTCTGCATGAGCCAGATCGGCGGATTGATACCTTTCATGCCACCCGTTTTAAGTTTACCATGTTGAGTGAGCCGATGGATAGCATTGGCCAAGTGCGGGTGCGCCACGGTGAAATTGAGGCGCAAAAACCTCAAATCATTCGTCCTCAAGGGATGGGTGAAGTGGAGCTTGAGGGCTTTGAGGAAAAGGCTGGGGAGTTTCTGGATTGGCTACGCCAGAATGACATGGAGCCAGTGTTTTTCCAATACGGATTCATGTTTAAGCGGACCAGCGTCAATGAGGAACTCCTGCACGAGAGCATGGAAAGCGTAAGAGGCCGGGTGCTCGATAGGGTAAAGGATGAGGGGGACCCCATGCTGGCGATTATTGAGGGCGCGGATGATGCTTGGGAAGTTTGTTTGTTGAAGTTCGCCATTGATATGATTGGTAAGTCATCTGACATCAATGCCTTTGATTTCAAGCGGAAGGGGCTATTCTAAACCACTTGCTTTTGGGGTGGCAAACCCCTCGGTTTTTCGCTAAAACATTGCCATGCGCATCATGCTAATCATCAAAGCCATCGCGGGGTTACTCGTGCTCGGTGCGATGGGCGGCACTGCCTACTTGATGAAAAAATACACCGGCAAGGTCACAGATATGCCCGGTGCGATGCTGGAGAAGCAGCTTGAGGACGAGCTCTTGCTCAAGAAAAAGGCTGAGGATGGAGTCCGCTCTGATAACGAGCCTGGCGAGAAGGCCTACCAGCGAGCACGCGAGCTGCTAGCGATGGAATCCATGGCAGAGGCCGAGGAAAAGCTGAAGTATATCGTGAGCTTTTACCCATCTGCCAAGGCAGCCCGTGAGGCGCGCAGAATCCTTGGTGAGATTAATGTGGACCGTTTGTTAGATCCCGACTTCAAGGAGGGGAAAAAGACCATCACAGTCAAAAGCGGGGACAACTACACCCGGATCATCTCCAAAAACAAAACCACGTTAGACAGCGTGATCCATCTCTCCAAACTGACGAAGACGGAGAATAATCGGCTACGCATCGGGCAGAAACTAACCATCATGCCGCTTGATATGCGGCTTATCATTGATGCACGGCGGAACACACTCACCATCATGCGCGGTGGTGAGTTTATAAAGGAATACACTGTGATTAAGATGCTGGGGGAGAAACGAGAAGGGGTGAAGCGGCTTAAACTGGGGAAGATTCGCGGAAGCTTCCGGGACAAAATGTATCCATCGCACTCGGAGTATTACCGAGCAGCAAGCAAGGTGCTTTTCCTTGAAAATTCAAATTTAGCGCTCCGCGCCGCCAATAGTGATGAGGAAGATAGCGGGCTAGGTTTCTACCTTGCTCCATCGGATATGGAAGAGCTTCCCTTATTGCTTAGACCTGGAAATGAAGTTGAAATCCGCTACTGATTCCCGCCAGCATCACCGTTTATTTACTGCATAGAATTACCATGAAACCACTCGAATTTGAAAAACCGATCGCAGACCTTGAAGCCGAGCTAGAAAAGCTGCGGACCAAGTCTCAGACTCAGAAAATTGATCTTTCTGGAGAAATTTCAGCCATGGAGCAAAAGCTCATCGACACCCGTGACGGGATTTATGAAAATCTCAGCCCTTGGCAGCGTGTTCAGATTGCTCGCCACACCAACCGTCCCTTCATGCTCGATTATATTTCCAACGTGTTCGATGATTTTTGCGAACTTCATGGAGACCGCCACATCGGCGATGACAACGCGATGCCTGGAGGGTTCGCCACATTAGGTGGGCAGCGCGTGGTGGTGATAGGGCACCAGAAGGGCCGCGATACGAAGGAGAATTTGAAGCGCAACTTCGGCAGCGCGCACCCAGAAGGATACCGAAAGGCTCTGCGATTGATGAAACTTGCGGAAAAATTTAACCTTCCCGTCGTCGCGATGATCGATACTCCTGGCGCCTTTCCTGGCATCGGGGCAGAGGAGAGAAACATCGCCGAGGCCATTGGCTTCAATCTACGTGAGATGATGAGCCTGCGCACGCCAACGGTAGCTATCGTGCTTGGCGAAGGTGGTTCTGGCGGTGCTCTTGGCATCGGCGTGACTGATCACGTTCTAATGATGGAGAATGCTTACTACTCTGTAATCAGCCCAGAAGGGTGTGCTGCCATTCTTTGGAAGCACCGCAAACACGCCCCAGAGGCAGCGGAGGCGATGAAGCTAGCAGCTCCTGACTTAGCGAAGCTAAAATTGATCGATGGCGTGATCAAAGAACCCAAAGGTGGCGCGCATCACGATCATAAAGCTGCGGCAGAGAATCTTAGAGAAACTGTGTTAGAAAGCATCAAGCAACTGCAAGCAATGTCACTTGAAGATTTGTTAGAAGCCCGCTACCAAAAATTCCGTCAATACGGAGAATGGCAAGGTGAAGAGTAAAGGGCACCTCTAAAAACCTCATTCCCACCATCTACTTGATAAATTTTCAGAGATCTTCGTTACAAAAATTCCCGTTAAACCAAGGTTAGCGGGAGATTTTTGCGCCTTGATCTCTAAAGATTTCTCTGCGTATCTGGCAGAAAGCAGGTTCTTAGAAGTGCCCTAAAGTCACCTCGTTCAATCAAAATGTCTGATTCCAAACCACGCAATGTTTCACTGACAGACCACCGTGAGTTTGGTGGCCGAACCAAGGTTGCCGTGGTAGCCGCTGCTGCTGAGCCATCGCGTGACTGGTTGGCAAAGAGCCCTGTGTGCTCACTTCTGGAGAACTATCAGATAGCCCACACTGGTGTGATGCACGGTGAAGCACCACTTAGGATTGTCCGCAAAGAACTCTCCGGGACCTTCATGCTCGCTTGTTTCGAAGGTGAGGGAGAGATTCTAACTGATGGCCGATGGAAACCCCTCAAAGCCGGACAAGCGTGTATTCAGCCACCATTTCTAGCCAATGCGCTCAAGTGTGTGCCGGGGAAGAAATGGAGTTTTTGCTGGGTGCGCTATATTGAAAACCGCGAGGTGACACCTATTTTCACCGATCGCACACCTGTGATGGGGGACTATGATCCTGAGCCTCTCAGGCACGCCGTCCTCGGGTTAATTGCCGAGAGTAAGCGGAAAGAAACAACGCCCGTTCTGCAGCACCACTGGGTGGAGCTATTGCAGCAGCATGTTTTAAGATTTGCCCAACCTCACCGTGAGGACGATCGGCTCTGGAAGATGTGGAAAGCAGTGGAGGAGGATCTCAGTAAGCAATGGTCTCTGCCTGAGCTAGCTGCTCGTGCCTGCCTCAGCGAGGAACACTTGCGGAGGCTTTGCAAGCAACAATATGGACGAAGCCCGATCCAACATTTAACCTTCTTGAGGATGCAGCACGCCAGTAGTTTACTAGCGAACACGGAAACAAAAATCGATCTCGTAGCGCGTGAGGTTGGCTACGCAGGGGGCTTTCATTTTTCCAATGTCTTTACTAAATGGGTAGGTTGGAGGCCCTCAGAGTATCGCAATCTTCGTCCAGGGACGAGTCAGGAGGGGGACTCCTAATCACAAAAAGAAACCACTCGCAAATTTCCGCATCGGTGCCAGCATTAGGCATGATGAAATTTGGTAGAGTAAAGCGGTTTTTATTGCTGGGCTGCTGGCTGGGTCTGATGGCACCCGCAGTAGCTCGCACGGTAGAGCTTGGGTTTCCTGGACTGAAACACCGCATTCCTGTGGTGCTTCCTGAGGGGCATGACCCTGCTAAAAAGTATCCAGTGCTTCTCTACTACCACGGCCAAGGGGGCTCGCCAGATACCAAACTGATCCTGCACCATACTGGCGCTAAGGACTGGATAGTTGTTGGTATGACTTATTATCAACTAGGCAAAATTAGCCTGACAAAAGAGATCATGGCGAAGGAAGGGACCTTGCTGCGCTCTGTGAAGAAACATCTAACCGATAAGTATGGAATGGATCCTAAGCGGTGTTACGTCGCTGGTTTTTCTAAAGGCGGCTGGATGGCTGATATGTTACTCCAAGCGGATCATTCCTTAGCTGGTGGAGTGATCCTCGGCGCAGGGCATTTGCATAAAGTTACCAAGCCGCGCAGGCACAAACCGGGAAAACCCATCTTCATTGGAGTGGGTAGGTTGGATGGGAACTACCCACACGCTTACAAAGCACTGCTGCATCATCGCGAATACGGTGCTCTCACTCAGCTGGAAGTTTGGCAGGGCATCGGCCACAGTTTTCCCGCAGGAGGCTCTCAAGGATTAATGCAATGGCTTAGTTTACGCCTGAATAAAGAGGGGCTGGCTGATACGGCCAAGCAGACAACACAGTCTCTCTACGATGCCGCACTGAAGCTGCCCGCAAGTGAGCAATGGCACCAGCTAGAACAACTTCGCAAGACTCCTTATGCGCAGTTGCCCGGAACCCCATGGAAGAAGTTGATCACGGAAAAAATGAAAAAACTGCAGGAGAAAAAAACGATATCCAAGGAGGCCGAGGCTTTCGCCAAAATGCAAAATCTACTCTATAAGGAGATCTCTAAGCAAGATGCCAAGAGTCTGACTGAAGTCCTGTTGGGATACCAATCAGTGCATCGGAGTTATTCTGAAACGCCACAAGCCAAGCTTGCTAAGCACGATCATGATCGTGTTTCAGGTTTGTTGAAATTGGTGGTTGCTCAGGAACAAGCAGTCAAAGATCGCGAGGAACTCGCTAAAAAAGCACGTGAAGATGCTCGCAAGAACAAACCCAAAATTAAACCCATCGTTCCCACACCAGGGAAAAAAGGCCGCATCCCGATACAGCCAATTTTCAGATAGAGCAATGCTTGCCTCGCGGAGGGTGATTACATCCTTTCTACTCTGATACGATAGAAACGTTTTGGCTCTGCCGTGATGGGCAACGGGTAGGTGAATGAGGAATCGTCGCCAGTGAAGGGGCCAGCGATAACAGAAAATCCACCAAGAGAGTCAGAGCTTTCAATATAGTAACGTCGTGCTGGTTTGAGCTCCCAAGTGATTGCATTTTCGGTCACTGAGAGAGGTTCCACGGTGGCGCGGAATACGGAAGTGGAGTCGGCAGGGTTGGTGCCAGCGATGAATTCCTGCCATGTTGGGATGCCGTCGTTATCGCCATCGGCGAGGTCTTCTTGTTCGTAGTTAGGTGATAGCCCGTGACTGTCTAACCAGCTGTGTGGTGTGCCTTTTGCTGTGGTGCTTACTTTTTTCAAGACAACTGATTGGGCGTTGTAGATAATGGAAAAACTGTGATCTCCAATGGTAATGGTATCATCGGCATGCTGGAATTTCCCTGTAATTTCACTGGCGGTTAAAATAATGAATGTGTCTCCTGTGTTAGGTGTGTAGCCGTCTTCGAGTGATGCTGTTAGGCTGCCGTTTAATGTGGCTTTCTCAGCAACAATGATCTGCGCATAATCCTCGCCAGGGGTAGTAGTGCCTCCCAACAAAACGTCCGTAGTGGCACTTGCTGATACGTGGTAATCCTTGCTGATTGTTAGCCTGCAATGTCCAGGTATACTGGTGGGTGTGCCATTTTTAAGAAGAGAAACGGAATCGATGGATGCGTAGCCAGTAGCTCCATTGGCTGGGCTGAAGCTGATGTGTAGCTGCTTGCCCACGGCATTAGTATCAGCGATGGCGGGCACGTTGTAGGTTTCCTGTTTCCAAGTGCCATTAGTGAGAGCGAGAGTTTGGGTAAAGATGGTAACAGGGTTGCCAGCGTTGAGGTAGTAGAGACGAGCCTTCATTTCTTCACCCGTTGACCAGCCGCTGAAGCCTTGGTGCCAAAAGCTGAATGTGTAGCTGTCACCTAGCGCAATGGTATCAGTGGTGTTTTGATAAATATCCCGATCACTCGCAGCTCCTTGGATCAAGCCTCGGTTGTTACCTGCTTGGGCAGTGTTGTTGACGGAGCCGTTGAGGCTTGGATCAGAGCCGTTGGTCATCCAGTTTGCGAGGTCTGTGTAGCTGTAGGAGCCGCTGCCGTTACCAGTTTCAAAACCGCCATTAAGGACGATCTCTGTGCCGTTGCTGGATGTGCTGGTTGGTGATGTCTTGCTGACTTTGAGCGATCCTGAGTGGTAGAGGGAGCCGTTGATCCCACCCGCACCAGTGATATTTCCGCCCTCTTGCACGTCCACCCAACGAAGTGAATCTAAAGTCCCGTTGTCTAACAGTAGCGTGGCGTTTTCGCTGATGCGTATTTCGTTTCTTCCCGTGATGGTGTGGTTTGTGAGGTTGACACTCTGTTTGTGGCTTCCTCCTTTGATGTGCAGACTAAGGAATGAAACAGATGAGTTTGCCACGGCAGTAGAATCGCTGCTGGTTGTGTTCTCGATTCGCGCAGTCCAAGAAACGCGAGGCGCACCACTATCGCTGAGGTAGGATATGCTGTTGTTAGAGTAATCGTAGTCAGACCAGTTAGAAGCGTCAGATAAATCGCCATTGTTACTTCCTGTCCAATGGTGGTAGGTATTGGCAAAGTTATCGCCCTCCTTGGTGCGCTCGCCGAGTAGAAGAACTTCTAGTTCATCGGCTAGTGCAGAGTTGCTTGTTGCGATGTTATTGGATTCCGATGGGTCCGTAGCGAGGTTGTAGAGTTCTCTGGAGGAGTTTTTAGAAATGAGCTTAAAATCGCCTCGAATAATTGAGGAGTTGGAGCCTGCTTCATGGATGATGAAATCACGAGTCCGCTGGTGACCGTTTCCTGTGAGGGTAGGGGCGAGGGATACACCATCTAATCCGGCAGGAGCGTCAATTCCAGCTAGCTCGCAGAACGTGGGGAGCATGTCTGTGACATCCACAACTTGAGTGGACGTGCCGCCAGCAGCGAGCTTGCCCTGCCATTTCATAATCATGGGCACACGAATGGCCCCTTCATAGATGGCTCCCTTGGCTCCACGCAGAACGCCGTTTCCTGTGAACTCAGAAAGGGCATCACCCGCGCCGCCGCTGGACTGACCACCGTTGTCAGAGGCAAAGACGATGAGCGTGTTTTCCAAAACCGAATCAGATTTGTCTCCATCGTGATTTGGATCTTCTAGTGCATCTAACAAGTTTCCAATATGAGCATCCATGCGAGTTACCATGGCTGCGAACTGCTTGCTGTTTCCACTCCAGCCAGAGGTGTCCACTGCGTTGTAAGCATCAAACCACTTGGGTAAGCCAGCAATCTCTCCGAGAGGTGTGTGCGGAATCTGGAAGGCCAACAAACAGAAAAACGGCTTGCTGGTATCCTGTGCTTCTGCGCGGACAAACTCAAGCGCATTGGTGGCATACGCATCGTCACAATAGGCAGGGGATGGATAACCGGGGTCATCCTGATGGGCTGGATAAGTGGGCAGGGTAGGGTTGTTAGGAATGGCGTTTGGCACCAATGCGGTGGTGGGGGTTTGATCGGACGTATTTGACCTCCAGAGCGTTGGTTGGAAAAACGTGTGAGCGCGCACGTGGTGAAGCTCAGCAAGCATCACGTCGTAGCCGTGATTGATCGGGAGAGTTTGAGTGTTATTGATGGCTGGGTTATTTTGCTCTTTGTCCGCGCCGTAGCCCCACTTTCCAAAGTAAGCAGTGCGGTAGCCCGCTTGAGAAAGCATATCGCCAATAGTTTTATCATCAGCACGGATCGCCTTGGATGAGTCTGGATCATTGCGGTCCGTCCAGGTATGGCCTTGGTGGAATCCTGTTTGCTGCGAGGAGCGGGCAGGGGAGCAAACGGTGCATCCATAGCCACGTGTGAAGTTTACTCCTGTGCTTGCCAGGGTATCGAGGTTCGGCGTGAGCACCTTGGTCTGACCGTTGGCACCAATGTATCCCCAGCCTAGGTCATCGGCGTAAATATAGAGAATATTTGGCTTAGGAGTGGCAGCGGAGATGCCGATTGCCGATGATATTACTGCTAGTGTTGCCAAAAGATGTGTGCGAGCCATGGCAGACGTTCTCTCGCAATTTGTGATAAATTACAAAGCAAAAAGCAGCTGTTGCAAACACATCAGCGGACGGCTCACAGGAAGAAACTTGCCCGTAATTGAGCAGAAACCCCAGAGAATCAAGCAATACGGAACTTCCCGCTTGATCTACCGTCTTGTTTGTTGGATAATATCTGCGATGAAGCGCATCTTTTCCAATTATTCAGCCCTTTTTTTGACGGTTATCGTATCTGGGTTGGCTCTTTCGCCTTGTTTGGCAAAAACGCCTGAGCTGAAAGGCGAGTACCGTGCTCCATCGATCAATATGCGCTTGTTCGGTAATGATCTGGCACTCGCCAACACAGAACGGCAAGAATACGCCACTAACCTCGGCGCCTACGTCGTTAACATCATCCAAGCTAGCAAGGGTGATCAGGCGAGCCTAGATAGAGCCAGGCGTATCCTTGGACTAGCCCTCCACCTATCGCCACGGAACAAAAAATGCGTGGTGATCAATGCGCAGCTCAAACGAGGCCTAATGCCAGACAACGTAGTGGCAGACTACGAGCCTAACGTGTTTGCAAAACTGCTTCTTACCCGTGCGCAGCTTTTGGAGAAGCAAGAAGGAGCTACCAATGAACAGCTTGCTAGATATTTTATCGAGCTTGCCGCAGACATTAATCCTCGCAATGAAGATGCTGTGTATGAGTCTGAAATCCGAAAAATCGATAAGGGTGCGCTTTCTTGGGAAACGCTAACCGACGGTAAAAAAGCCCTGACCCACCAGCAGTAAACTCATCCCTGCCATGCCACGTATCCATCTATCAATTTTAGTTCTCCCCATTGCCTTGATGCTTATGTCCTGCGCCTCTGAGCGCACGGTGACCAAGTCTAAGGTGAAAAAAGACGCATGGGGCAAAGACTCTGGCTGGAGCATGGGGAAGGATGAGGACGGCAACATGGTAGCCAAATCTGACCGCCGCAGTGAATTTGAGGGGCGCAGCAGCTCGATCGCAGGGAGTGGCCGTGATTTTGGCGGTAAAGATTACACCAAGAAATCCTATCGCAAAAAACGCTGGGGAGGGAACACGATCTTCAACAAAAAATCCTACGAAGGGAACACAGATGCCAGCCGTTATAAAACAGAACCATGGTTCGTGCAGCAACAGGCTCGTGCGCAGGGGCAGCGCTCTGCCGCCGATGGTAAAAGCTACCGCACTGGTATCTTTGGCACGGGATCAGCCCGTGAGCAATCAGCTAACCGCATGGAGCACAAGTCAGATGCTCACACGGCTTACCGCAAGCGCGTTTACAAACAACCTGGCATCACTCACTGGAAAAACCAACAAGGCCTGAGTGTTAAAGACACCAACCGGATGTTGGGGCGTTAGAGGGTGACGAACCTTGAATCCATACCAAGGTCATCAGCTGGTGTTTTTCCGACAGAATTCACAAGATTAACACGATTAAAGAGTCGGTTCTGCCCATGAATGTCCATCACTTGGAGCTGTTTTACTACGTTGCAAAATATGAGGGGATCACCTCAGCTGTGCGTAAGATGCCTTATGGGATTCAGCAGCCTGCCGTCAGCGGCCAGCTCCTTCAGTTAGAGAAATACCTTGGAGTGAAGCTCTTTAATCGCCGCCCCTTCAGCCTTACCGTGGCGGGTGACGAGCTTTATGATCACATCTATCCGTTTTTCTCCCGCTTAGGCGACGTCGAGTCCCGCTTGAGAGGTGAGGAGAGTCAGCACCTGCGGATCGCTGCATCTGCCTCTGTGATGCGGCATCACCTGCCGGAACTCCTTGCTGACATTAAAAACCATCTGCCGGATTTGCGACTAACGCTGCGTAATGTGGAGCCTTCTGACGTACAGGATACCTTAGTGAGACAGCAAGCAGACCTCGCCGTAAGCGTGGTGCATGCTTCGATGGACGAAGGTTTGCACGCTGAAGAACTAATGCGTTTACCCTTATCTTTATTAGTGCCTTCCCGCTGCCGGGCTAAGTCGTTGCAGGATCTGTTAGTAGAAGAGGATGGAGTGATGATTCCACAGTTTCCCCTAGTCAGTCTGCCGTCTCATGAGACGGTAAGTCAGTTGTTTGAGAAGGAAATCAACAAGCTTAACCTCGTCTGGCCAGTTTCTGTTGAGGTGGACTCTCTGGACGGTGTGCAGCAGTTCGTTAAAAACGGCTTTGGCGCAGGGCTCTCGGTGCAGATTCCTGGTGTGGATACACCTAAGGGGATCAAGCAAATACCTCTCGATGGCTTTGCCCCGTTAGTGGTGGGAGTTATTTTTCAGGGCAGCCTCAAACCCATCGCCCGCGAGTTCCTAGAGGCCGCCAAGGTGCGGGCTGAGCAAATCACGCGGCCTAGAAGTTAGATACTGAACTCCTCTATCACATCGTCTAGCGCGTGGATTAATTCCTGCATGGTTTCAAAGGTTTCATTACCCATGTTAGAGATGCGGAAGGTGGTGCCTTTGATTTTTCCGTAGCCACCATTGATCAGGAATCCATGCTTTTCACGCAGGCGTTTGATGAAGCCAGCTACATCGAGTCCGCGATTATTCGAGATTGTTGTTAGGGAGAGTGAGCGATGACCCTCAGGGGCGAATAGCTCAAAGCCATGCTTCTGTGCATACTGCGTGATATGCGCCCGCACTTCCTGCATAGTCTTCGCTTTAGGCTCTACAGGCTCTTTGCCCAAGAATGCTTGCACACGCTCAGAGAAGATCGTGTCTTCTGCTGCTACCATA
>JBMYYO010000094.1:0-13128 GCA_049609505.1 Akkermansiaceae bacterium
GCGTTCTTAATCTAGTAGAAGCCGAGCTAAAACCTCAGCTCTTCCGCGAGCTCTTTCGCGTTGTAAAAGAAGGGGGACGGGCTGTGATATCTGACATTGTTTCCAATCAACCCGTGCCCGCCCATCTTCAGCAGGATGAGGCACTCTGGAGTGGCTGTATCTCTGGCGCACTCACTGAGATAGAGTTCCTAGAGGCCTTCACCGGTGCTGGTTTCAGCTCTGCTGAGTTCGTAAAATACGAAAGCGAGCCATGGCAAATCATCGAGGGCATTGAATTCCGCTCTGTCACAGTCCAAGCAGGCAAAGGGATCACTTCACTCGCTGATCCTGCATCCAAAGACACCGCCTGCTGCACCACTGATTCGTCCTGTTAGAATCAAGCTGAGTTATTAAATATCACTTCGTAACCTTCACATAGACGCCGTCGAAACTTGCGCGTGCACCGTGATAAAAATGTGTGTTGATGCCCTTCACACGGATTCGAGCACCATCTAGCTGCTCAAAGTCTAACCAAGTTTCGCCGTCCTCCTTGTGATCCGCGCCCCCATCTGTAAAACGGGCTGCCGTTTTATTCGTCACACCAGTTCCGTCAATTTCACCAATATGATGGGTTGGACCGCGCACGACGTTGATTTCAAAATGGATTTTACCATTTTTCTCCTGAATCTTTATCAACCCACCGTAGCTATCCCGATAAATGCCCGACCACTTAGCTGGTTGGTTCAGCTTTTGGTATCCTTTCAAAACAGCAAGCCGGCCATTTGTTAGACCCGCACTCATCGACCAATACTCTGGACTATCTTTCGGCGTTTCCTGTTGCCCATCGTCAAACCCAGCACGTTCAGCCAAGGCATCGCGGTAGCCAAGCCAGTCACGCTGATCTTTTTGAAGCTCTGCAAAACTCCACTTATCAAGTGTGCGTTTCAACAGTTGATACTGAGTATTGAGTGCTTTATCAGCAACTGAGAATTTCTGTTTAGCCTCGGCCAAATCTGCAGCGAGCACTGCCCCATGCATCGCCAGAAACAAACAGGTCAGCACCGAAAGAACGAATGGATTTTTCATAGCTCGTAGCCTAACGATACCGCTCCTGCAGATCAAGCTACAATCACTCTATCTTCTCGCGCTCCTCTTTCACCACCGCTAGCATATCGTAGATCGCTAACAAAATCACCATTGTGCCATACAGCATCGCAAAGCCCCACCATACGAGAAACAACCAGATATTTCCACCCAGCCAACCCGATAACGGCCAAGCACCCAGTGCCACCAAGACCACCAGAAAGATCACTAACTGAAACAGCATCTTTCTACGCATCGCCCGAGTGTGCAGAATCATCTTGGCCAAGCCAATGCACACCGTCGCCCAACTTGCTTTCCCTGCTGACATCGCAAAAATCTTAAACCCTTCCGCCGCCACGCCAAGGGCAATCCGCATGATATATAAAATTCGCTAATCCTTCTCACCTCTCCAAAAAATTTTCTGCCTATTCCACGTCTTTCTGCGATTCCAAACCAACTCAGCAACCCCAGTAAAAAATCATCAGTTTCGTAGTTCCAAATTTATCATAATCCGCTATCACTCCTCCGCCATGCTTGACATCAAAGCCATTCGCGAAGACGCCACCGCCATCAAGGAACGCCTTGCTAGCCGTGGAGGAGATTCCCATTTACTCATCGATGAAGTTCTTGCCTGTGATGAAACACGCCGCAAGGGCGAAACCGATAAGCAATCTCTCCAGTCCGAGCGCAAACAGCTATCCAAGCAAATTGGTGCCCTGATGGGCCAAGGCAAAGCCGACGAGGCTGAGAGCATCAAAGAGCAAGTGCGCGTAATCGGAGAGAAAATCTCTGCCCTCGATGAGGAAACAGAAGCCGCCACCAGCCGCCAAACCGAGCTCTTAATGAGCATCCCAAACCTCCCGCACGCTGATTGCCCAGTAGGAGCTGACGAGGATGCTAACCCAGAACTCCGCACCTGGGGTGAGAAACCTAACATTGCTGAGCCGCTCGATCACGTCGCCCTCGCTGAGAAACACAATCTCATTAGCTTTGAAGACGGCACACGCCTGACAGGCTCTGGCTACGTTGTTTACCGCGGCCAAGGTGCTAGGCTTGAACGTGCGCTTATTCAGTTTTTGTTAGATACTCAAACCCTCGAGCACGGCTACGAGGAGGTGAACGTGCCACACATCATCAAACGTGAATGCATGGAAGGCACAGGGCAGCTCCCAAAATTTGAAGACGACATGTATGGCATTGAGGAGAACAGCCTCTTCCTCGCCCCCACCGCGGAAGTGCCAGTCACGAACCTTTACCGGGACACCCTGCTGCAAGAAGACCAGCTACCTATCAAACTCACCGCGCATACGCCGTGTTTCCGCCGTGAGGCAGGGAGCGCTGGGCGCGATAATCGCGGCATCATCCGCATGCACCAGTTTGACAAAGTGGAGCTTGTTCAGATTGCCCATCCCGATGAATCGGCAAAGCTGTTAGAAGAACTTACAGGTCATGCAGAAGCCATTCTGCAGAAGCTCGGCTTACACTACCGATTAATCGAACTTTGCACAGGTGACATCGGTTTCTCATCTACAAAGACGTATGACATTGAAGTGTGGTCGCCAGGGCAAGTTCCTAGAAGTTTCCTCATGCTCTAATTTTGGTGACTACCAAGCGCGCCGGATGCGACTCCGCTTCAAGGATGCCAATGGGAAAAACCAGATCTGTCACACACTCAACGGCTCTGGCACGGCACTGCCCCGCCTCTATGTGGCACTGATTGAACAATACCAACAGCCCGATGGATCGATCCGTATTCCTGAGGCACTCGTCCCTTACTTTGGAGCCGAGCAAATTGGGTAATCAGGCCTCCGTAGGTCAGCCCTCCGTAGCGTAGGCGTTGTTTTTTGCCTATCTTTAACTACCTATTCCCCCGCAACTGCGGGGTTCTAGGTGACTATTGCGCTCCTCAGCATGGTGCCGTTTTCGAGCCAGAGTCATCAAGGTTTCCTCGTGAGCTACAGCTTGATGCGATAGAGCTAATCAGGGCAATCCCTACAGCAACAAGGGAGATATAGAAGTGTTTTGCTTTCATTTGCTGGTAGGAGAGCCGCAGGAAAATATTTATTCCCGAAAAAACTACCCAGTCACCTTGCGGTAAACCGCCAGCAATAAAATCGCGCCGATAGTAGAAGTCACAATACTCCCCACGCCCGGGATCATTCCCTCTGGATTGCTCGCTGGGAGGAACTCAACAAGGTTCCCTACCCAGCCACCGATAAACGCACCGGCAATGCCAATGAGCACTGTCACGATCAGCCCGCCGGGGTCTTTTCCAGGCATGATAAATTTAGCCAACGCTCCAGCAATAAGCCCCAGTAGTATCCATCCAATAAATCCAGTCATAGTGCATCTTTAGATAGCAATAACGGGCCGAAATGTCACAGTGAATTTTAAGATAGTTCTGCTATGAAGCTGGATAGAAACATGAACCCATGATGGGGAGTGATGGTTTTTCGATTTTGTGATGTAGATTTTTTCACAGCAGGTTTTACTCCCCTGCATGTCCAAACCGACCGCTCATAAGCATCCACTCAACAACCCACGCGCGTTCCAGAATGCGCTGGTGAAGTGGTTTACTACCGAGGGGAAAAACTACCCGTGGCGAGAAACTCACGATGCGTGGGCGGTCTTGGTTTCTGAAATCATGCTGCAGCAAACACAGATAGCAACGGTGCTCGGCAAGGGGCACTATGTGAGATTCATGGAACGTTACCCGACCCCGCGAGACATGGCAGAGGCTACCGAACAGGAGGTTCTCAAAGCGTGGGAAGGGCTCGGTTACTATCGTAGAGCAAGAAACTTACATGCCGCAGCCCGTGCCATCTCGCGTGATCATGGGGGAGTTTTCCCTGAAAAATATGAACAAATTCGTGCCCTGCCTGGCATTGGTCAATACACTGCTGGCGCCGTGGCTTCCTTTGCCTACAACCAACCGCAACCCATTGTGGATGCCAACGTGGCGAGAGTTTTCTCCCGCCTTTTTGACTTCCAAGAGCGCATTGATACATCAGCCGGCAACAAACAGCTTTGGAAGTGGGCAAGCGAGCTTCTATCCAACAAACAACCACGCATTTACAACTCAGCCTTGATGGAGCTGGGGCAAACTTATTGCTCTAACAAATCAGCTCAATGTGAGGCATGCCCAGTGCGCAATTTTTGCCAGTGTGCAGACCCCTCATCATTACCAATCAAAAAATCCGCCGCCAAAATCACCCGCACTGATGAGTTTGCCATCTACTGCGTGCAGAAAGATCGCATTATGTTAGAAAAACTCCCCGAGGGAGGAAGGCGCGCCGGCATGTGGCAACTGCCACGCTGTGATCACCACGAAACTCTCAAACTCCCGCTGGTGCACAAAAGCAACTACGCCATCACCCGCTACCAAGTCACACTGCGCGTGTATGCAGGCAAAAAAACACAGCCACTCAAGACGGCAGAATGGAAAAACCTTGCCGATCTCGCAATGCTCCCTATGCCCAGTCCAGACCGCCGCGTGCTGGATGCGCTGAGCGAGGAGTAAGGTTTATCGTTGCTTCATCACAATTCTACCGTATTTTGGCGGAGTGAGTGATATTGGAACCATACGCAAAACGGTTGGCAAGCCACTGGATAGCTTGTCTCCTTTTGAGCGACTAGAAATGCTACGGCGTAACGCCAAGCCTTTCACAAAAAAAGCCACAGAGCCACTCACGAAACAATCTAACCACCGTGATGCAGAAGATAGAGTCCTCGTTCGAAAAACTGTTGGTCCTCCTCGTTGAGCATGACGTGGCCTTTGTGACAGTGGGAGGCATTGCTGTCTGTCTGCACGGCTATGTAAGACTAACCGAAGACGTCGATATTTTAGTTGATCCCTCTCAGCAGAATGTTGCCAAGTTAATTACTGCTCTCCAGAACTACGGCGAGGGCTACGGCGGTATGCTAACTCAAGATGACTTCGATGATCAAGAAGGAGCTTTGCGAGTAATCGAGGCCATCGAGCACTGCCAAATCGATATTTTCACTCGTATGCAAGGGCTGCATTTGGAGGACTTTGCTGACGACATTCAATCTTTTCTTAGCTCTTCTGGCGTGGATATCCCCTACTTAGGCTCGAGCAGTTTGATTCGGCTAAAATCACAATCCTTGCGTGAGAAAGACCGCGTCGATGTTAGCGTGCTTAAAAGAATCCAAAACGGTGAGAACTTTTAGTGCTCCTCTCAGTTGAAAAAACCTTGCCGATCTCGCAATGCTCCCTATGCCCAGTCCAGACCGCCGCGTGCTGGATGCGCTGAGCAATCACTAATCACAAATTCCCAATCACTTCTCTCATGTCCATTCAAACTATTATCACCCACCCCGGCGGGGCGCATAAAGATGACTTCCTCGCTAGCTGCCTAATGATCTCCCTGCACGGTGTCTCCGTGCTACGCCGTGACCCCAGTGAAGAAGAGTTAGCAAACCCAACAATTTGCGTGCTGGACATAGGCCACCGTCACGAGCCGGAGCTTTCTAACTTTGATCACCATCAGTTTCCACGAGATCACGTGCCGACGTGTGCACTATCGCTAGTGCTCCAACACATCGGGCTCTATGATGATGCGCGTTTATTTTGTGATTGGCTTGAGCCAGCCGAATGGTTTGACACCCGTGGCCCTAACAAAACCGCCGAGTGGTTAGGCGTCTCCCGCGATGTGGTTTCCAAAATGAATTCGCCCATTGATATTACAATGTTGCGGAGGTTTGCACAGGGAGCCGAGCACCAACCGGGAGAAACCATCTACGAGCTCATGCGGATGGTGGGAGATGATTTAATCGATTACCTCAAGGGCATTCGGGAAAAAATCAACTACGTCAGCACACGCGTGCAGCGGTGGTCCATCGAGAACGGCGGTGAGACATTCGATGCCCTTTTCCTGCCACGCGCTGAGGATATGATTGATGATGCCTCTGGTGGCTTAGCACGGTATATTTTGGTCAATGAACTGGAAGATGAAATTGCCGCGATAGTTTATCCAGACAGCCGAGGGGATGGCTTCGGGCTGGCCCGCTTCAATGATCACCCACGGCTTGATTTTACTCGTGTGCAAGATTGCGGCGGCGTTCACTTCGCACACAATAGTGGCTTTCTTGCCAAAACAAGCCTAACAAAAACAACCGACCTCAAAGGCCTTCTATCCGGCGCGTGGGAATAACTATCACAGAAACTTCCGAATCGTATCCTGAAAGCGGTTATAGATATACCCTAGCACTAACAGCACCAAGCCAAGGGTAATGAAGCTGAGAATTCGGCCCAAGGTTTCCAGCCTCATCACATCAATAAGGATGACGTGGATCACAGCTGCACCTATCCATGCAAGGCCGATGAGTCGGTAGGGACGGCACCGTAGCGCCAAGCCTATCACAAAAAACAGGCTAGCAAGCAACGCCCAACAAATCGCTAATCCTGAGCCATCAAATACCTGAAGCACATGAGTAGATGCAGCCACTAACAAGCCAAAGACCGCTGCCATCAGCAGTAAAACTCGATGCGGCTTAAACCTCTCATCACCACCGGTTAGATACCATAGCGCAGCATGAGCACCACCTGTGCAAAGGATGGGCAGATAGCGGCCCCAATCATCTGAAGCATACATCGGCAACACAGAAACAGCGGCCACCACGAGTGGCATTACCCCGCTGATGGCGGCTACCGTTTTACGTTGGTTCAGATATGCCCAAGCCAGCAATAGCAACCCGTAAATGGTGATTAATACCTCTGGCCTACCCAAAACCTGGTAGGCATGCATGACTACGGTTGCCGTCAGCAAGGTAGATAAACCACGGGTAACAACTTCACCTCGTATTACCTTAGAGAAGTTTTCTGTTAGGAAAAAATGAAATAGCAACAGTGCCGTTGGGAGCCAAGCGATCATTCCTCCGTGTGAACCATCAATCAGGAGTGCCCCCATACCAGCAAAATGGAGAAATAACGTGATCTTGCCAATGCTAGCTCGGCGGGTCAGCTCTGAAACAAGGCCACCTATGATGGCATAAACACCACCTAACCAAAGCCAACTTCTGCTCGTTTCTACTGAATGCGCCGTTGTAAAAAGAACCATCACCACCAAGATCAAACCCCACAGAAACTCATTGGCTTGAGCGTTTTGTTTACTCAATTTTTCTTTGTTTGAAGCTTCTTTCCCAACAGTTCCTGATTCCATAATGAGGAGCTGCCACGTTGCTGCGATCGCTGGAGCCATCCACCAATAGACGGCAGCTCCAGCGATAGGAATCAAACTCTGCACTAGTGACAAATGCGTTCCTTCCTTAAGAAACCAAAAAAAGCCAAATATGGTGGTAGCCACCGAGCAGATTGCCACATCACCAAGCCACCTTGGGCGTTTACAGATGTAGTATGCCAAAATGGTAGATGTTGTTAGTGTCCATATTCCAATTAAGCCGGCAGATGGGCTCCATTGGAGAAACACACCAAGCACTACCACAACCCACGCAAGAGCAGCAGGCAACATTGCAATTCCAGATTCATTACCAGTAGCTTTCTGATCTCTTCTAACAAGATAGGTGTATCCACACAAGATCAGTGCAAGCCCAGCATAAGTAGGCCACGGCGGAATCTCATCTAAGCCATGCAGCACACAAGTGATAAGAGCGAGTGACAACGAAAACACAGAAGCCACGCGGGAGAGCTTACCACCGAAGTAGGATGCGCCAGCTAGAAGAATGCATGCCTCTACCGCAAACACGAGAAAACGGGCATATCCTGTAGTCTCTATCATGATGCCTAGGCTCAAGACGAGTAGCCCTTGGTAGCCAAAAATCGGTGCCAAGAAACGCGGCAAAACCTTCTCACCACGAGCTAATGCTGCCAGCCCCAGCCAAAGCCCTCCGATGCCTAATGACATCCATCCAATCTCCGCATGGGGGATCATGTTTGGCACAAGAAACACGGAAAGATACCACGCCGAGCCGTTGTTTAAGCCGGCAAATGCACGCATCGTTTTTTCACCTAACTTTCTGCTTTGTGGCGCTATCAGCACAGCAAAAAACAACACCCAGTAACTCGCCAGATAACCGAGCCTCACTGGTTCCGTGACTGACTGCGGATAGAAACCCAACCAGAAAGCATGGGAAACATAAGCGGCAATCAGCGTGCCCATTCCCACCACTACCCAACGAAAACGCAGCAGCAAAACCATGCCTGCCGCCGCCAGCAGGAGAGCTGAGAAAAGCGATAGCCATCCGGATGGGTTCACCACCGTACCGTAAAAAGCGAGACCTATCGCCATGCATGCCACCACGCGCGATTTCTTCCACACAGCGAACGACAAAATCAACCCCGCCCAGGCTGTTAGAAAAACTCCCACCCATACTGCACTATCAGTCACCCGTAGTGACGGCACAAAGTGAGAGGCGTAAACGGTGTAGTAACCAGCCGCCAAGCCGCCAGAGGCAAGCACCCGTCCATACTGCACGAAGCGTTTCTTTTTCCTCTCAAGCCATAGCCCCAACGCGGTCAGCACCACGGAGATCGACATAAAAAAAGTAACCTTCACCCCAGCGCCAGCGTTAAAGAGCCAATTTTTATACGCATAAGTGCTGAGGAAAATCAATCCAGTAAGAAGCATTAGCACCCCACCACGCACCAGCCAGACTCGGCCTAGCGTCATTTCCCAGTCGCCTGCTGGGCTATTGCCTGGGGTGCCTGGGGCACCATTCGAGACGCCGTTTTGCGGTGGATTGTTAGGCGGCTCTGGAGTTTTTTTACGCGATCCGTCCTTCTCGGCATCAGCTTTATTTTTATTCAGTAAAAAACGGGGGATCGCCTCCCTTCCCTGAGAGCTGGGAGAAACCTCTGCCGTCTTAGCAACATGTGGCTCGCTCAGTTCGTCCAGAGTTGGTTGAGGTGGCATGGGCGGAGGCGCCACCACCTTCTTCACCTGAGTGAGAGAATCTTCAAGTGCTTGCTTCAGAGGATTCTCCGCTTGTTTTTCTTCTGGGATGACTACCCCACCCTGCAGCTTGCTCAACGAGCTGATATCGCGCTCAATGGTCTCCCCTAGCTCCAGCAAACGCGCAAGATCATTGCGAAACGCCTCCTGTTTCTCCTTCAGGATACGGAGTTGCTCACATTGATCATCATTCACATCTCGTAAACTAACATTAATCCCGAGGTTGGGGAAATTGATTTCTCTGAATACTCCATCGATCTAAGTGATGCTTTTTTAACGTTGGAAATCGCCCGAACTCACATAGCATCCACGTCATGCCTGAGATTCACCCCACCGCCATTGTTGATGATTCCGCAGTGCTGGCTGACGATGTTACCGTAGCAGCATTCAGCATTATCGATGCTGGAGTTAAGATTGGTGCCGGCTCCAAGATCGGTGCGCACGCATGGATCACAGGGGGTTCTCAGATTGGCGAAGACAACTGCATTGGCTACGGATCAATTATCGGTGCCGATCCTCAGGATGTTTCCTTTGATCCCTCCACTAATAGCCAAGTTGTGATTGGAAACCACAATCGCATTCGCGAATACGTCACCATTCACCGCAGCACGTCCGATGGTGGATCAACGCAAATCGGCGACTCGAATTTTCTAATGACTGGCGTGCACCTAGCGCACGATGTGCAAATGGGTTCTAACAACAACCTTGCAAACAACGTCCTACTAGCTGGCCACATCATCATGGGCGACCGAGGATTTCTTGGGGGAGGCGGTGGTTTTCACCAGTTCATCCACATTGGTGACTACGCCATCGTGCAAGGGAATGCCGTGGTGAGCCGTGATGTACCACCGTTCTGCATGGCACACGGGCGGAACGAGCTCGCGGGACTGAATGTCATCGGGCTCCGCCGTGGTGGCTTCTCACGGGAAGAGCGCTCTGACGTTAAGCGCGCTTACAAACTTCTTTTCCAATCTGGAGGGAACCTCTCCGAAGCTCTCGAAGAGGCCGCTGCTCTGGATTGGACTAACAGCGCGGAGAAGCTTATCAAAGCTGCGCGCGAACCATCCCGGAAAGGTGTCATGAGTGCATCACGTAAAACACAAGATTAAACCATGAAATTCCTGCTCCCACTCCTGCTAATCCTCTCACTGCACGCAGCTGCGGAAAAACCGAACGTCCTCTTCATTTCCATTGATGACCTCCGCTGTGAGCTCCCCTCGTATGGTAAGAAACACATCATCGCACCTAACATCGAAAAACTTGCATCGCAAGGCAGGCTCTTCAAGCGCCACTACGTGCAAGCACCCACCTGCGGAGTCTCCCGCTTCAGCCTACTAACAGGCCTCTACCCCAAGGGCGGAAGCAACAACATGATTCTCGGGTATTACAAAAAACCCAATCCCGCGCCCAGCCTGCCACACACGTTTAAGAAGGCCGGATACACGACGGTTTCCATCGGTAAAATCTCACACTACCCCGGCAATCAATCCGGAAAGGACTGGAATGATCCCTCCAAACCTGAAATCCCCGGAGCGTGGTCGCGCGCCCTCATGCCATGCGGCCCTTGGAAAACCCCACAAGCAGCCATGCACGGCTACCAAGGAGGTCAGCCTCGCGCCAAAGGCAAAAACCCCGCCTTGGAAACCACTACCAAAACTCCCGCCTACCCAGACGACCTCATCCTAACAGGCGCACTCGCCCAGATGGATCAACTCACGACAGCGGGTAAGCCGTGGATGTTAGCGGTCGGGTTCATTAAACCACATCTCCCCTTCACCGCTCCGCAACATTTTTTAGATGCCTATAAAGACGTGACCTTCCCCGCTGTCCCTTCCCCTGCAAAACCAACAGGAAAATCCCTCTGGCACAGTAGTGGTGAGTTTCGCAAATACATGGGAGCTAATCCGGATAAAGACCCAGCCCGCTCTCTAACTGTTCGTAAACACTACGCCGCCAGTGTCAGCTACGTGGATAGCAACGTTGGCAAACTTCTTGCCCACTTAAAGAAATCCCCCGCCTTTTCTAACACCATTGTTATTCTCTGGAGCGATCACGGATTCAGCCTGGGTGAGAAACAAATCTGGGGAAAGCACCACCTCTACCACACTGCTATCCACTCGCCTCTCATCATTAGGTTACCAAAACAACCCGCCGCTGGTGAAGCCTCAGCATCCGTTGTCGAAACCCTTGATCTCTACCCAACCCTCTGCGATCTCTGCGGCATCGCCAAACCCAAACATCTCCAAGGCAGCTCACTGGTCAACATCATCAATGAGCCAAAAGCCAAAAGCGACGGTATCGCCAACTCCTTCTGGGGCGGTAAAAAATCTACCATTACTCAAGACACCCACACCATCACCGTGAAGGGAAAACCGTTTCTCAAATTTGATCTAACAAAAGACCCCGACGAGGAAAACCCAATCCATGGAAAATGATGACAATGAGCCGGACTGGGGATCATTTGAGACCTACAAAGGTGAAGAAAAGCCGAGCCCTATTCCGAAGTGGCTCCAGCCTATTTTTCATTACTTCATGATTCTTGTATCGCTGGTAGTGGTGTTTTGCATCGGTGCTTTTATCGCCTTTTTTCTCGGTTACGATCGTCGTTTCGGTGGTGGCGCGGGGTTTGCACTCCGCGAGACTTGGGAGCACATGTGGATGCGTATGGTGGCAGGTGGAGTGATTGCCATCATCCTTCTGATCTATTGGCGGTTTAGAAAATAGTGAGTAAGAGTGCTCCTCGCATCACGAAAAACCCCATGAGCCAACTAGCAGCTCACGGGGTTGATTAAAATTAGAACGATCAGGCCGCGATTACTTGCGACGGCGGAGGATAAGAGCTAGACCACCGAGGCCGAGAAGGGCTGTGGAGGATGGCTCTGGAACGGGTGTTGTTGACCATGTAGCCAAGAACTCTTGATCCCAGTCTAACGAGTTTGATGCAAAGCTGTTAGCAGCAAATGTGCCACCAGCAGAGTAAGGATTACCCACATTCAAATCGAAAGATGCTGTCACAAAGTCCGAATGATCAGCTAATGTTTCTTCCGTAGTGCCAGTTGACATTACAAAAAAGTAATCATCGTTTGCAGTGAAGGCAACGTTTCCAGTAAAGTCCCAAGACATGTTAGCGTGAGCACTAAGTCCAGAAAGATCTACGGTTGAGTTTGATACTGCTACTAGATTTCCAAGTGCAGTAATTGTGCCTTCGCCAGCTACGTTAGCCGTTTCCACTGTCACGCTGTCATATGCATGCAAGTAAACAATCCCTGTAGCCCCACCTCCATTACTAGCTGCCTGATACTGGAAGTTAGTGAGGTAAAGTGTGCCGTGCGGACCTACTGGGCTAGCCCCTGTGTCCGGGACAATTGTCTGCCCCCACATAGGACCCGCTTGATCAGAGTCATCAACTCCATCCGTAACTGTACCGTATGATGTAGTGACTACTGCAGCATTTGCTGCCATTGTTGTCACGGCTAATGCCGCGAGTGTGTATTTCATTTTCATGGTTATTTTTTGTCTTTGTGTGTCTCGTTATCAGTGTGTGCCTATTAAAAATTTTGATACATAGATGCCGCTTCAAGCGAAGCATTCTCTGCTCAGACCCCAAAAATAGGGTTAACTCAATCAAAAACAACAGGATATTCGTGGTCTTAAAATAAAACCACCTCACTAAAACTAAGACCCCAGTTAAGCTCTCTAGGAGAGTCCTCACTAGGAGCTTGATGATAATGAGTGATCCCATTAAATTCCCCTCATACACCATGCGGATATTTCTCATCATCACCTTATTGTTTCTACCCCAGCTGATCGATTGCGGGGCTCAGGAGTTTCCTCAAAAACAACCCAACATTCTTTTCTGTATCGCCGATGACTGGGGCTGGCCGCACTCGGATCTCTACGGTGATCAGGTGGTCAAGACACCGCACTTCAATCGCATCGCAAACAGCGGGATTCTCTTCGAGCACGCTTACATTTCAGCCCCATCGTGCACGCCATCGCGCAATGCCATTCTGACAGGCCAGTATCACTGGCAACTCGGCGGCGGAGCCAATCTTTGGAGTGCCTACCCTGAGGGGCACGTCTCCTTCCCGAGGCACTTAGAAAAGCATGGCTACTTCATCGGCTCCTACCGCAA